>JADFXG010000003.1 GCA_015233895.1 Nitrospirota bacterium
CATGGGCTCCACCTGCCTTACGACCAAAAGCACCGCGTCAATATGTTTTTGCTGCAATCTGTCCGGCATTAGGGAAAATGACAGCCCTTATCCTGCCATACGCTAATACAGAAACAATGAATATCTTTCTTCGACATGTTTCTATAGATTTTCAAATTTATTTCATGATCATCGTTGTTGATCAGGCAGCATGGCATATGTCTAAAAATCTTGTTGTGCCTGAAAACATCCGACTTATACCTCAGCCCGCACATTCACCGGAGCTCAACCCCACAGAACATCTCTGGGAAGAGGTCAGAGAAAAGTATCTTCATAATACCGCTTTTCAATCCATTGACAGACTTGAAGACACACTTTGCACTGCTTTGAATGACATCTATAACGATCCGCATAGACTCACTTCTATGACAAACCTCCCTTATCTTAGAGTAACTCTATGAAGGCTACTCGGTATTAGGACATTTTCATTTTGGTTAAACACCGAATTTTAGTGCAATTGATAAACCCACATGGTTTTTGTTACTATATTTGACCTTATATTTGGTCTATATACTAAACACATTAGAGGGAGGCTGTTTTGTCAGGCAGGCGGGTGTTATTGGTAGATGACGATGAATTGGTAAGAGAGATGGTATCATTTTTTCTGACGGAAAGCGGCTTTGATGTCACTTCTGCTGCAAGCGGCAAAGACGCGCTTGACATTATAGATAAAGGGTCGTTTTTTGACATTATCGTCTCAGATATGAATATGCCTGTAATGAGCGGTTTAGAGCTTGCACAAGAGGTAAAAAACAGGGATTTGTACATACCGTTTATTTTTCTAAGCGGAACTCCCTGCGATTTAAGTGAAAGTAAACGCAAGGACCTTGCAGTTGCTGAGTGTCTGCTAAAGGACGCTACCCTTGACACCCAAATTGTTAACGCTCTGAAAAAGTATATTTAATGCTGATCTCTGTAAATAAAAAATATAAAGTTGCAGTCAGAAGCATAACAAGGCGGCAATGAGAAAGTGACGTAGGCGTACTTTCAGTACGTTGAGGAGCTTTTGACGATGCCAACGAAGTTAGGCGATTGAATGCAGCTTTATATAAGGAGTTATAAATAATAATATGCTTGACATAAGACACATTCGGGAAAATCCTGAAAAAATAATCCAATCGCTTAAAAAACGTAATTCCAATATAGATCTAAGCGAGCTTCTCAACCTTGAACAGCGCCGTAAGACGCTTCAGATGGAGGTTGAGGAGTTGAGAAACCAAAGAAACGTAGTCTCTGATGAGATAGGCAAACTCAAAAAGCAAAAGCAAAATGCCGACAGCCTTGTTAATAACATGAAAGAAGTGTCAGAGCACATAAAGCGCCTCGATGAGGACATAAGCGGCATTGAAACAAAAATCTCAGAAACTATGCTTCTTATCCCTAACATTCCACACGATAGTGTTCCCGTGGGAAAAGACGAGACCGAGAATATGGAGATAAAAAAGTGGGGAGAGCCGCAGAAATTTGATTTTGAACCCCTTAACCACTGGGATATAGGCACAGCGCTTAACATAATAGACTTTGAACGGGCGGCTAAAATTGCAGGCGCACGGTTTGCCCTCATGAAAGGGTTGGGGGCAAAGCTTGAGCGGTCGCTTATGAATTTCATGTTAAACCATAACGTAAAGCGGGGCTACACAGAGATTTTCCCCCCTATTTTGGTAAACCGGGTAAGCATGACGGCAACCGGACAGTTACCCAAATTTGCAGAGGAGCTGTTTCGCACGGCTGAGCCGGAGTTCTATCTGATCCCAACAGCCGAGGTTCCCGTAACAAACATCCACAGGGATGAGATACTTAAAGACGAGGAGCTTCCGATTCGCTACACAGCCTATACACCGTGTTTCAGGGCGGAGGCCGGCTCTCACGGCAAAGACACGCGGGGGCTCATAAGACAGCATCAGTTTAACAAGGTGGAACTTGTTATGTTTACCAAACCGGAGGATTCTTACCGCTATCACGAGGAGCTGACAGAGGTTGCAGAAAGCATTCTGGAGACTTTAAAACTTCCTTACCGAAGAGTGCTCCTATGTACCGGAGATATGGGATTTTCATCGGCTAAGACCTATGACCTTGAGGTGTGGCTTCCCGGCCAGAACCGTTACAGGGAGATTTCATCATGTTCTAATTTTGAAGATTTTCAGGCAAGACGCGCCGCCATACGGTTTAAAAGACCGGACAAAAAGGGGACAGAGTTGGTGCACACGTTAAACGGCTCAGGACTTGCTATCGGGCGCACTCTTTGCGCTATACTGGAAAATTACCAGCAAAAGGACGGCTCTGTCGTTATCCCCGAAGCTTTGTGCCACTACATGGGCACAGAGGTGATTACTGTTTAGCCATTTTCCTAAACATTGCTTTAATCATAGAGGAATATTTTGAAGTTTCCTCCTGATCTTTTTTTAATTGTGTTTCTGCTTGTTTTTTATGCAGAGTATTCGGGGACCCTTTTGCTAAATTATATATTAGAAGTATTCTTTCGTAATGTTCACGTCTTTCTTCAACAAGCGCTTCGTTTTTGTTTAAACCATATACTTCGATTGATTCTTTACCCTTTTTACTATTATTTAGATGATAAGCTACATTTTTTCTAAATGAAATATGCTACTCAGGGTCATCGGCAGCCGGATTAATCAGTAAAGGCTTCTCGTCTTCTATTTTGTCGTCATGTGTTAGTGCTCTGTTGTTGGGGTTTTCAAGAGGGAAACGATTTGCCTTACTTTGATTGCATTTTTCACAAGAAAAAAAGAGATTTGACCAATCGTAAGCAAGCCAATAATAACCGGGCCTTCTAAGCACTGAATCTATGTCTTGTTTGAAGCCGCCCTTTGGTCTGAAATGTTCCACATGACCATGACTTATATGAGTTACGTCCGATTCGCAAAAACAACACTTACCATGTTGTGCCTCGATTAAAGTTTTTTTTACTTCTTCATCACCATAAAGTTCTCTTTGAAACTTAAAAGTTTGAACCCCACTAATATAATACTCTTTATTTTCATTAAACTCGTTGCATAACTCCTGAGTTTTTTCTACTCCTTTAGTCGCAAGGATTTTAGGAGGCGTTTGTTGTTTTTTTATCCTGATCATTTTTTTTTATATAGTCTGCGGCTTTTCGTATTATATCCATCGCTTCTATATCGCGGGGTGTTTCACCTACCGGCAAATAGCCAAGTTCTTCTTCGATTGCTTCCAGTCGTTTTTCATCGTCATCGGACAGTTCTGATTTTGAAAGTATTGCCTTACGTTTATTGAGAAGCTCCTCCTTGCTTTTAGGCCAAGCTGATTTAAGACCAAATATATCGCTTGTAAGTATTTGATCTACACGCCAACTGCTTATGTGTTTGAGGCTGCTGTCAAGAACTACGTGATCACCTTCTTTTCTTAATAAAACAATGTTAGCCTCATTATTACCCTGAACTATTAGCGGACTATGGGAGGTCACTATAAATTGGGTTTTGGTAAATCTGCTGTTTAAGAAGTTTATTAATTCTCTTTGCCATGCAGGATGTAAGTGCAGGTCTATTTCATCTACCAGTACAACAGCAGGCTCAGACAGCGGGTCGTTACTGTCTGGATAAAGGTCGAAAAGGCGGCGTGTAAGGTCAACCATCCAAGCAGCCATAGTTTTGTAGCCTAAACTTAAATCCTTAAGAAATACCTCGCCGTAGGGAGTGTGAAACTTAACCTCGTTTCTATCAGGTGCTGTTTTATCTGGATTAATCTCGATATTGTTAACGTCCGGTAGTACATTTATTAATATCTCTTTTACTTTATCTCTTTTAGCGATTGCCGCCTTCTGTACGTCCGATTCCTTAATTGCTGCATAGTCGGCTAGCAAAAGCCATTCTTCAGGGTTCTTCAAATCTGTATTGTCAACTAAAATCTTATCACTTGCATTTTTATCAGGTTCTTCATGAAATTCTGTCGGAGAAAAGCGCCTGCCAGCTCCGTAGGCAAAACAATTCATCTTTATATTCACACCCTTAGAAAAATCTCCAGTAACCTTATAGGAAACGTTTTTAGGGAGATCTTGATTAGATTTTCTGGAATTTATATCAGATGCCGCCTGTGACAAAAACCAAAGTAGTGAAGTTTTTCCTGTGCCATTTTCTCCAAGAATAATGGTCCACTTTACAAAATCATTCTCATTGGCGCTTAAGTCCAGCTTCTGTTTTTCTTTAAAGCATCGTATATTTTTAAAGGTAAGGGATTTAAAATATACATGATTCCCTTTGCCTTGCTTTGCATTTTCCAGTGCCTCAAGTGTCAATGCTAAATTGTCACGTGTATTTTTAACAGATGGATGGCTTTCATCAAAAAACATTGAATATATATTTAAAGCCTTCTCGTAATACTCTTTAGCTTTCTCATATTCACCAAGGTCGTCCAAAATAAATCCATAATCATTAAGCAAAACAGCCACATTGCTATCTTTTGACTCTATAGCTTTTTCAATAACCGCATCGTCTATTTTTTCTGCTATTTCCTTTTGCATGGACGCTGTCTCTCTGTAGATTAACAAGTCTTTCATGTGATTTCCTAATGAAACTGCATGCTTACAAGCGCCGAAAATATTATCTGTTTTTGTGGCGTGGTATAACGCCTCCTCCAAATACTTTGGGTCTGGTTTTGTATCGTTTTCCTTGCTCTTTTCAACTTCACCATCATACCAGTTATAAGCAAGATCGTGAATTTTAAGCTTTTCGGCATCATCGAGTTTATCCCACATCATGTCTCGTAATACAGGGGTTACCCAATAGTAAGAATCATTTTGTCCTATCTGCTCCTTTTCCATAAATGTCATGGTTACAGCTTTTTCCAGCAGAGTTTTATCACCATACGTAGTAAAAGCATTTTCACCAACCGGTGTTCTAAAGACGGCGGATTTGTTTATAAAAGTTTTAAACTCCTCTCCCTCAGTTTCGGTTATTAAATCTAAAAGATAGTCTCTGACGAAATCCTCGTTTCTGTCTTTCAATTTTGTTTCAAGCTCTGCGACGTCATATTTGCGTTCGTCCTTTGCAATTATATCCAGCCACTCAAGAAGCAGGGGATTGCCGTGGCCATATTCGATGTATAATTTTTTGTTCTTACTTTTAGCAATGTTTTCAAGACTGTCGGTTTTTTTCTTTAAATCTGCTCCGGTAAAGGATATTAGCGGCATATCGTATAGCTTTTCATTTAGGCGTTTTCCTTCAAATTCAAGTTTGAAGTTATACCGGCTTGTGATTATAATGTTTGTAACATGCTCCGCCCAGTCCACAGAGTAAAACAGCGGCCTCATAGCGTCAAGGGCGTCAGGCGTTATACGGAATTCGCCATTAACCGAGCGTAGCACTGGCTCAAAATCGTCAAACAAAAATATTACGGGAATTTCATTAAATACATCTTTCATTAACTCTTTTATTTGCTCATTATAACCCATATCCGATTTTAGGATATTTAAGCCTTTTTCATTTTTTTTTCTTTCTACCAAATCCCTAATCTTTGTAAGTATATCAACTTTACTAAACTCACCATGAAGCACGATTAATTCCCTGTCTTTAAACCGCTCTACGAGTTTACCGGAGAGAGTGCTTTTCCCGACTCCTGCCACACCCCGGATAAGCAACCCAAACTTATTGTGTTCTTTTCCCTTTAGAATGTTAATTCCATGCTGTAAGTATCGCCGCCTGCCAACAAATCCGGTTTCAAGCACTTTAACCTGCGAATCCCCCAAAAACTTATAAAGCAGCTTTCGCCGTGGCAAATATTTTAACTTCTGTCCGGGGGTTACTATCGGCACAAGCGGGCTTTCATCAGTAAATGCCCTCAGGATATGCCACGAATGGTAACTGTCTTTATATAGTTGCCGTGTCTTTATAATGCTTTCGGCGATACCCTTGCCCTCTGCGATGGTTTTATAAAGCTCCGCTCCCATTCGAGTTGCGCTAAAATCATAAACCGACAGCCCCCAGCCAAGCACTATGGGAATTCCAGCCTGCACCATCTTGTATGCAAAAGACTGACCTGAGCCATCCCCCTTTCCTGTCAAACACCCGGAGAGAAATAGCATTTTGGGCTTAAAACTTTCCAGCTTTTCCCATAACCTTTCATGTGTCACCATATCGGGATTGCCTGTTTCATCTTCCATACAAAACACAGGGTTTTTGTCTTTATCAATAGTGGCATGACCGCTCATATGGACTATGTCGCTGCCATTAATTTCGAACAGAGTATCATACAAGCCGTCTATAGAGCCGGAATCCTCCACTGTTATATCAACAGGTATGTGCGCCCCATTTTTTCAAGAATTAGCTCCTCCTCCTTGTCGTACTCAAGCACAGGCTTTACACCCTGAGGAGATGAGGCCATAAATAGAAGTTTCAGAGGGCTGTTGTTGGGTTTTCGTCTTTTGTCTTTTCCACGCAACGCTGCCAGCCTGAAAATATTGATTTTGTGGGTAAGAAGCAGAAACCCTCCGTTATTAATTAATTCAAACGGCAAATCACTAATCTCCGGTGGAAGTTTCAAGTATATATTCAGAATCTCGTCGTTATCTGAAGCCTCGGTAATTTTTGAGGCTAATGTTCCGCCTGTACCGTTAAGAATATCAAAGAGTATTTTCCCGAGCTTTGCTCCCTCTATGTCATTATCAGCCCAATGATTTAACTTTGAAGAGTTAAGAGCATCTTGAATGCTCTTTTCGTCAACACTATGAGACGGGTAGTAATTAAACAGAATATCTCTTTTGTTTTTTGAAGACACAGAGGTTATTTCTACAGTAATATTCACCACTTATAGTAGCATAAAAGGAATATTCAGAACAAATGCTCTTTTAATCGTTGTTATGTCTCTTTATTAGTGCAGCCCCTCTGTTTTGAACAATTTCACTTTAATAAGAAACGGTTATTTCTACTTTACATTGACAGCCGTGTATTTTAACCTTGACATCCTTTTGCGTCACTCGTTAGAATTAGATGACAAATAAAATGAAAAAAGCATTTTGATTAAATCATCCTACCCACTTCAAATGGAAAGGAATCTAATACAAGTTATGGAAAAAATAAAACTTATAATAGGCACTCGCGGCAGTAAGCTGGCTCTTTGGCAGGCCAACTGGGTTAAATCTGAAATTGAGAGGGTCCAACCAGGCGTTAAAATAGAGCTTAAGACAATAAAAACAACCGGAGATAAAATCCTTGACGTGCCGCTTTCAAAAGTTGGCGGAAAAGGGCTTTTTGTCAAAGAGATAGAGGAGGCGCTCCTTGGCAATGAGTGTGACCTTGCCGTTCACAGTATGAAAGATGTACCGGTGGATTTCCCTGAAGGACTCCATCTGGCAGCAATTTTAAAGCGTGAAGCACCTGAGGATGCGCTCATAAGCAGGAGCGGCCTGAAATTTATGGAGCTGCCACATGGCGCAAAAATAGGCACAAGCAGTTTAAGGCGTGCTTGCCAGCTTTTGAATCTCAGACCGGATATAGAAATACACCAATTACGAGGCAACCTTGATACCCGTGTCAGAAAACTTGATGAGGGGCAGTTTGATGCTATAATAGTAGCCTGTGCTGGCCTAAACAGACTTGGTCTCTCTGCGCGTATAACCGAAAAACTTGCTCCTTCTGTGTGTCTGCCAGCAATAGGGCAGGGGGCAGTGGGAATAGAGTGCCGCACAAATGACAGTGTTGTAAATCCAATTGCCGATTTGTTAAACCACAAAGAGACTGAGCTTTGCGTGTCAGCAGAGAGAGCGCTTTTAAGAAAACTTCAGGGGGGTTGTCAGGTTCCTATAGCGGCTCATGCAACACTGTATGAAAACGAACTACTGAGGCTTTACGCTCTTGTAGGCAGTGTCACCGGAGACAGAATAATACGCGGAGTCAGAGAAGGCCGTACAGTGGATGCTGAGGCAATTGGAGTATCCCTTGCTAATGAACTCCTAAAAAAGGGCGCAAAGGAAATATTAGATGAGGTATATGAAAAATGATACGGTGTAGCAAAAAACCGCCTGGGGTCGCTGACCCCAAAGGTAAGGTATATTTAACCGGAGCCGGCCCGGGAGACATCGGGCTACTGACAGTGAAGGCATTAAAATGCCTTAAAAATGCAGATGTTATTGTGTATGATTTCCACATAAACGCTCAAATTCTTAACTATGCCAAAGAGGGTGCCGAGCTTGTATATGCCGGAAAGCGCGGCGGACATCACGATATGAATCAGGATGCCATAAATGCAGCCCTTGTGCAACTTGCACTGGCAGGGAAATCGGTTTGCAGATTAAAGGGGGGAGACCCGTTTGTGTTTGGCAGGGGTGGTGAGGAGGCTGAGGTTTTGGCAAGCCACGGGATAGAGTTTGAGATAATCCCCGGTGTCTCCTCAGCTATCAGTGTTCCGGCCTACGCAGGTATTCCCATAACGCACAGGAAGCATTCGTCCTCGTTTGCCGTGATTACCGGAAATGAGGATGAAACAAGGACAGGGAGCAGAATTAACTGGCAGGCACTTGCCGGAGGGTTTGACACTCTGGTGTTTCTAATGGGAGTCAAGAATTTATCTTTTATAACACAAAAACTTATAGAGCACGGTAAAAGCGCCGACACACCGGCAGCCGTAATCCGCTGGGGCACACGGCCTGAGCAGACAACGATAACCGGTGTTTTACAAAACATCGCATCACTATCGCAGGCTGAACATATAAGGCCTCCGGCCATCATGGTTGTAGGCACCACGGTACTTCTCAGAGATACTCTCAATTGGTTTGAAACACGGCCGCTATTTGGTGAAAGAATTTTAATCACCAGACCCTATAGCGCTGAGTATGAACCGCTTGAGTCGCTGGGAGCCGAAATCTTTGAGTTTCCAACAATTAAAATTGTGCTGCCTGAAAGCTTTGATGAACTTGACGCAGCCATAGACAATGTCGAAAGTTACGATTGGCTGATATTTACAAGCTCAAGCGGAGTTGACTATTTTATTAAACGCTTACTGGAGAAAGCTCACGACATAAGAGACCTCAAAGGGATAGGAATTTGTGCGATAGGAATAAAAACGAAAGAGGCAGTTGAAAAATACGGGATGCGAGTGGATGAAATGCCGGATGAGTTTAACGCAGAGGGCTTAATTAAACTATTTGAAAGCAAAAACGGGATAAAGAGCAAACGGTTTTTACTGCCACGGGCTGAAAAGGCAAGAGAGACTTTTCCTGAGCGTGTAAGAGCGCTTGGAGGTTACATCGATACCCCTGTGACATACAGGGCAATAAATCAAATACCCCATATAAAGCGGCTTGAACGGTTCCTAAGAGAGCGTAGAATCACAACCGCCACCTTTACATCTGCAGCCACGTTTACAAACCTTCTTGACTCTGTAAGCGGTAGCCTCACAGAACTCCTTTCAGGTGTAACCATTGCCGTCATAGGTCCGGTAACTAAAAAAGCTATAGAAAAACACGGCCTAAAGGTTGACATCATGCCAGAGCGTGCCACCATTGCCGATATGGTCAGTGCTATTGTTGAAAATAAATTAACAACAGTCAAATAATACAAAGTAGCATTCTATCGCCTAATTTTGAATAAAACTAAGAAAAAAACTAAAAAAATCAGGCTTGATATTGTTTTTTATTAAATGTTACACTTAATTCCAAGAAAAAATAGCATTTGAGGGAAAAAATGGAAAGTAAAAAACCAAACAGCACTGTCCACATAATTGACGTAACCAACAGAGATGGTGTTCAGACTTCAAGGATACTGTTGCCAAAGCTCTCCAAGACCATGCTGAATCTGTATCTGGACGAGATGGGAATTTTTCAAAGTGAGGTAGGATTCCCTACACTTAAGCATGAAATTGGCTACATTAATGCCAATCTCAAATTGTTTAAAAAAGGAGTTATCAAACAGATTCATCTTGAGGGCTGGTGCAGGGCTGTCACTGAGGATATTGAGTTAACATTTAAGAACTGCCCTGAGATTAAGCACTTAAACATCTCAGCCTCTACTTCAGATATTTTAATACGAGGCAAGTTCATGGGCAAGAAAACCTTTAAAGACGTTGTAGATCAAATGGTAAAGGCCGTAAAAGTGGCTCGTGATCATGGGGTGGAAACCATCGGGGTAAACGCAGAGGATGCCTCACGGACTGAGTTGGACAAGATAGAGGAGTTTATCATTGCTGGCAAAGAGGCAGGAGCAGACCGCTTCAGGTACTGCGACACTTTAGGCGCTGAGGGGCCTATCTCAATCTATGAAAAGATAAAAGAACTATCCGAAAAAACAAAATTCCCGATAGAAATGCACTGTCATAACGATTTAGGCATGGCTGAGGCAATCTCAATAGCCGGAGCAAGAGGAGCCACGGTGTGCGGCATGGACACCTATATAAATACCACAGTTAACGGCTATGGCGAAAGGTCAGGCAATGCAGACCTTGTATCCATTTTACTTGCACTAAAGTATTCTAACCACTTCAGTGACAGGGTTTATCTTGAGGATACGGTTAACTTAAAGCATTCGTGGAGGATAGCTAAGTATGCCTCGTATGCCTTTGGCCTTCCTCTTCCCATAAACCAGCCCGGAGTTGGTGCTAACGTGTTTGCCCACGAGTCAGGGATTCACGCAGACGGCGCACTAAAAGACAGAAGAAACTATGAACTCTATGACCCCGAAGACGTTGGACGCGGGCACTCTGATTTACTGGGCACAGGCCGGGTCATAACAACCGGCGCCTATGGAGGAATAAAGGGATTTCGCCACGTTTACGATAACCTCGGCGTTTACTTCAGTAACGACGATGAGGCACGCGACATACTTGAGCTTGTCCAGTACGCAAACCTGCACACTCAAAAACCGCTGACCGATGATGAGTTAAAATTTATAGCCAGTAATCCCGATGAAGTGAGAGAGATTATGAGGGTGGATTTATGATACACAATGTGACATTAATTCCCGGAGACGGCACAGGGCCTGAGATAACCGAGGCTGTCGTCAGGGTTGTTGAAGCTACCGGAGTAAAGTTTAACTGGGATGTGCAAAATGCGGGGATTGATGTGTTTGAGGCCGAGGGCAGTCCTCTGCCAGTAAGAGTTATAGAGAGTATAAAGAAAAACAAGGTGGCAATAAAGGGCCCCGTAACCACTCCTGTAGGCGGAGGCTTTAGAAGCGTTAACGTTACTTTGCGGCAGGAGCTTGATCTTTATGCCTGCCTACGGCCATGTAAAGCTTATGAGGGGGCACGCACCAGGTTTCCTGAGGTTGATATAGTAATAGTTAGAGAAAACACCGAAGACCTCTACGCAGGAATTGAGTTTAAAAAAGACGATGAAAACACTCTGTCACTGATAGAGTTTATAAAGTCCAAAACTGGTAAAACAATAAGAAACGATTCAGGAATAAGTATAAAGCCGATTTCCGTTTTTGGTACGGAAAGGATAGTGCGATTTGCCTTTGACTACGCACGTGCCCATGGCAGGCGGAAAGTGACGTCGGTGCATAAGGCAAATATAATGAAGTTTTCCGATGGCCTGTTTCTTGAGGTATCAAAAAAAGTAGCCGAGTCATATCCTGACATTGAGTTTGAAGACAGAATCATAGACAATATGTGTATGCAGCTTGTACAGAAACCGGAGCAGTATGATGTGTTAGTGCTGCCAAATCTGTATGGGGATGTGGTGTCGGATTTAGCAGCGGGTCTGATAGGGGGGCTGGGGCTTGCGCCCGGGGCCAACATTGGAGCCGAGATGGCAGTGTTTGAAGCCACTCACGGAAGCGCCCCTAAGTATAAGGGGCTTAACAAGGTAAATCCCATCGCTATGATGTTATCAGCTATAATGATGTTAAACCACCTTGGGGAGAAAGATGCTGCAGTTGCACTTGACAACGCTATAGCTAAAATAATCAGAGAGGGTAAAGATGTAACTTATGACATGAAGCCAAAACCGGATGACACAACTGCCGTAGGAACCTCCGGTGTTGCCGATGCCATCTGTAAAATACTTAAAAATGGATAAAAACTGTGCAATCTTACAGGGGAGCACTCTAGAGGGAAAATGAAAAGAATAAGGTTTTTTGTTGTCTTAATGGCCTGTGTTTTGCTGTTATTTTTAGCTGCTGCATGTACACCAGTGTGTGTATCTACAAGAGTCTCGTGTTTTGGTTATCAAAAGCCGTTTGACCTTAAGGGTTCTGTCATTGTGCCTCTATGTGAGAACTTGTTTATGACCTGTCAGTTTTGTTACGATTACAATGAGTTAGCAAATATATGCAATAAGGAAATCAGGGGCTGCAGCGGACGTTGTATGGTTTTTGGAGCGTGGGCGTCTTGTTATTCAAAAGACGGAAGGATTTCCTGCTTGTCGAAGGAACCCTCTAAAAACACAAAATCTGAGTCTGAGAAAAAATCAGAACCTGCAGCCGGTACAAAACCAAATATTGATGCAGAAAAAAAACCTGAACCCGATAAAAAACCGGAGCCTGACGTAAAACCAGTGCCACCAGCCGATACTAAGCAAGAGCCGGAGAAAAAACCTGAGCCCGCACCTGATACTAAACCACAACCTGAGTCCGGTGCCAACCCTGAGGCGGCAACTGATGCCAAGCCTGAAGCGCCAAAAGACACAAACACTGAACCGCTAAAAAATCAGGAATAATATCATAAGTTTTTTATCTCAGGATACATTGCTCAGGTTCTTTAACACTCAGTTTCTGTGGTTAAAAGTAAATGTCTTAGTCCTTACCTCACTGATTGAGATTTTGTTGATAGCTGCTATAATAGTTTTTGTAAGTATTTTCAAAAAACCGGTAAATTCCTTTGTTAAAAAATCCATAGACAGGCTTAACATGGCTGAAAGCATTTATGCGCCTGTTATAAGAAATATATCAGACCATTTAAGCGGCATTATTACAGCTCTGCTGCTTCTTTTTGCCCGTCACATATCGGTGGAATTACACCATAAAACCAAAATTTTACAACTGGCTGCAAACATCTACATTGCATGGATAGCCATAAGCATTGTATCAAGAGCTATAAAGAAGAGGGAACTTGCAAAGGCTGTAAAAATCGTGGTTTTGGTACTTACATGTCTTAATATTTTAGATTTGCTGACCCCTCTTATGGCACTGCTGGACAATATAGGTTTCATGTTTACAAACAAAAAAATCAGCATGTTGACCATTATAGAAGGTGTTGCACTAACCACAGTAGTATTTTATGTCGGCAATTTCATAGTAGATAGTATTTCAGTAAAAATCTCAAAAAAATCCAGCCTGAACCCGACACTTGAGGTGTTGTTTTTAAAACTGTCAAAAACTCTGGTTATTGTTATATCAGCAGCTGCCGGGCTTGAGATGGCAGGATTTAGCTTTCAAACACTTCATTACTTTAGTGGAGCTTTAGGCATTGGGATAGGTTTTGGCCTAAAAAATATCTTTTCCAATTATATAAGCGGGATAATACTGCTGATTGATAAATCCATAAAACCGGGAGATGTAATCGAGGTGGGAGATAAATTTGGATGGATAACAGATTTAAGGGCAAGATACGTTTCACTTTTGACAAGGGACGGCAAAGAGTACATAATCCCAAACGAGGAACTGATAAATCAGCGGGTGGTAAGCTGGACACACTCTGACAATCGCATAAGAGTTGTGCTGCCTGTGGGTATCTCGTATGACTCCGACGTAAGACTGGCAATGGATTTGACCGTAGAGGCGGCAAAGAGTGTACCGCGGGTATTGAAAAACCCTGAGCCTGTTTGCAGATTCATAGAATTTGCAGATAGTTCGTTAAACCTCTCTCTGAGAGTTTGGATAAGTGATCCGCAAAACGGAATCGCTAACGTAAAAAGTGATATTAATCTTGGGATACTGGACAGATTCAACTCAAACAATATAAAAATTCCTTACCCGCAAAGAGATATTCATATGAAACCACAAGCCTCTTAGAACGCGCGATAACACCAATTTTTAACTGCAAACTGATAAAATAAATCTGCTTATTACATTGATTGGATATATTGAGTTATAATAGACTTAATTCTTTATAAAATACACCTTGGGAGGGTAATAAGGCGATGGCAGGCACTGAGTTTAGCTGGTTACATTTGTCTGATTTACATTGGAATGAAAAAGTATCAAATGCTAAATGGTCAACGATTAAAAATGAATTATATAATGATTTAGATCGTATTCATAAAAAGGCTGGCCCATTTGATGTTGTTATTTTCTCCGGTGATTTAACCAAATTCGGCTCAAAAGAAGAATTCGACAAAGTTACTGAATTTTTAGAAGATCTGTTTAAAAAGTCATATTGTAAAGATGCTCACTTTCTGTGTGTTCCCGGCAATCATGATTTAGTCAGAGCTACAGATATAGATACCAATACTAACATTAACAATCTTGGATTATGGTTTACAAAAGATGCAATAAGAAAAAGATTTTTTGATGACACAAACTACGACCTCAGAAAATTTATTCACAATAGTTTTGAACACTATTTCACTTTTATTACATATAATACATTGCCATTTGCCAAAAATATCCAGCCCGGTCACTTACCCGGTGACTTTTCGGCTACTTTTGAAAAGTGTGATTATAAGTTTGGATTTATCGGTCTAAATTCCGCTTTCTTACATTTAACTGATGGGGCTAATGAAACCAATATCGCAGTAGATGTGGAACAGATTCATAAAGTTTGTAATAAAAATATTCCAGCATGGTGTGCCGCTAACCATGTAAATTTCCTAATCACTCATCATCCACCACATTGGTTAACCGGAGGAAGCGATGACAATGCAGTCCGTAAAGATTTTAAATCGCACATCGCTCCATCCGGTAGATTTCACGCTCATCTGTTCGGACATATGCATGATACTAACATTACGTTATCTTCAATGGGCGGAGGCCTGATCAAACGAGAACTTCAGGGAGTTGCTTTGTCTGAAATAGAAAAGTTACCTGATGGCTCAACAAAACGAATCCACGGCTATAGTGCCGGCAAAATTATTATTAATAAAACTGATGCCCAAATTTATTGGTGGCCGCGAAAACTAGCTGAGAAAAAAGATGGCAGTTATGGAATTGGACGTGACTGTGATTTTTATTTAGATGAAGACGGAGGGTATATTAAATCAGATGAATTTAAAATAAACATCAATGTAATCCCTAAAGCAAAAATCCTATACAAAGCTAATATTGTTACTTCTTACGATACACATCAGGTAACATATAGCACATTTTTAGGCCGTAACGAACTCATTAATAATGATTTAATACCATTATTGAAAGATCCCAAAAGGCGCCTAATAACCTTATGGGGCCCGCCTGGAGTAGGTAAGACAACTATCGCTCAAGTTCTACTGGAAAAGGCGGAGTCTTTGTCTTTATTTAAAGACGGAGTTTACTTCTGTTCGTTTCAGGACGTTGTAGCATTAGACAGTTTTATTGCAACACTGAACTCTACAGTAGCTAAATCTACAAATGCTAAAAAAGACACTCTGTTTGAATTTCTAAAAGAAAGAAATTGCCTTTTAATTTTAGACAATTTTGAGGACCCGCTTACAAGCAAAGATGAAGATAATGTAAAAGATTTTATTACAACGCTTTTGCCACATGCACCCAATGTGAAACTCGTAGTTACGACCAGAATAAGGCTTAATTTACCTAAAACAGAAGATGTCATACCTGTAGAAACTCTAAAGAGGGAGTATTCAGAGAAACTTCTTAACAAGTTAGTTGTCGCCCAAAAGATAGCCGTTGATTTGAAAAAAGGAGATTTACAAGCACTCCTTGACGAATTAGGGGATATTCCATTAGCAATAGAACTTGCCGTGCCTAACCTTGTTTCAGGGGTTGATGATTTGACAAACGAATTAAAAAATCTTAATCTTGGTATTTTAGGTGAGTGTGGATCAGATGAAACAAGTGTTGATAGAAATCAGAGCATCTGTAAAAGTATTTCTCTTTCTTATTCTAAAATAAAAAACGATACTGAAAGGCTTCTGTTTTTTGTCTGTTCTCTTTTTCCATCCGGACTTAAAAGGGCTGACGCAGATAAAATCATTCATGGGCTTGGATTGCAGACTATCAAATCACTTATAGACAAGTCTATAGTATCATATTCTGCTGAAAAGATATTCACCATGCTTGCTCCCATAAGAACTTATGCTTACGGAATGTTTAAGAAAATGGCTGAAATAGATGATGGCGTCAAAAATCGTTGGATTGATTTATGTATCGAGAAATCAAGGGAATATCATAATATCAAAAGTGGAACCGCCAAAAAAAAACCTAAAGACCTGATAAACGAGCTTCCCGATATGTTCAGAGTTTTGGAGTATCTGGTTTCTAAGTCAGAAAAAGATGCTCTTATTAAAATACTTGGTAATTTAACTGACTTTTCACACTTAGTTGGAATAACAAAAGATGTGATGTCTTTTTTAGATAAAACAAAAGAAATTGCAAAGAAAGCTGGTGATATTTTAGGGCAGGCTAAATGCATTTATTGGATGGGTTTTATTCATTTGTACGAATCAAGAAACAAGGAGGCGATGGAGTCTTATAATCAAGCATTGCCGCTTTACAAGCAGATTGGCGATATTTTAGGACAGGCTAGCTGCATATTTAGTATAGGCGACATTCATCTTTACGAATCAAGAAAAGGTGAGGCAATGGACTCTTATAATCAAGCGTTGTCGCTTTACAAACAAGTTGGCAGCATTTTAGGGCAGGCTAACTGCATATTTAGTATAGGCGACATTCATTTTAGTGAATCAAGAAATGATGAGGCGATGGAGTCTTATAACCAAGCATTGCAGATGTTCAAAAAATTCGATAATATTAATATTTTAGGACAGGCTACTTGCATATGGAGGATAGGCGATATTCATCGTTACGAATCAAGAAATGATGAGGCGATGAAGTCTTATAACCAAGCATTGCAGTTGTTCAAAGATGTTGGTACCATTTCAGGTGAGGCTCACTGCATTGCGGGTATAGGTTGTTGTTTTATAAATAATAACAAGACAGATGAAGGAATTAAAAAGGTATTTGAGGCGATCAAACTTTATGAAAAGGTAAGTGACAGACATTCAACAGGAGAAGCTTATAAAGACCTTGGCAATGAACTTGAGAAAATTAAAGGATATGAAGACAAAGCGCTTGAATATAGAAAGAAAGGTGAGGAGATATTAAATAGTATCGAGCGGGCGATAAAAGACTGAGACCGAGTTGCGCTCAAAAGAGGAGATTGCCACATCCCCTGCGGGGGTTCGCAATGACGGAGGGGGCTGTACATGAGCATCCCTATCTGTCATTACGAGGAGCGTAGCGACCAGGGGAATCACCTTGAGGTGTGAGTAATCTCCTCTTTAAATTATAGTTTAGGTTGCAACTCGGTATGAGGCGGGATAACATAAATCTTTTTATCTGCTCGTCTGTTGTGCGGGCGGAGCTCGCAATAAGACTTTTTAAGCGGCGGAACGCCGGTTAAAAAATTCTTTACCCATAAGTAAACCAACAAAACATCAGATAAAACCAACCAATCGCTAACCCAAAAACCGGGGGGTCACGGGGGAATCATTTCCCCGTGTGGGAGAGGGTTTAAGGGAGAGGGCAAAGCCCTTTCCCTACTACTTTTTCTTCTAACATTCCAGTAAGTTTTTCATATATAGCAGTCACCTGAGATTTGGTTTCCTCAGGATTACCGGAATTATCTATAACAAAGTCAGATAACGCAACTTTTCTGTCTTGCGGTATTTGTGCCGATAGTCTGCTCTTTATGTCCGTAGTACTAAATCCCCTGTTTTTAAGCCTCTCCTCAACTACCTCAATGTCGCTTATTACCGTTATTGTCTTATCAACATCTCTGGTAAAATTACCTTCAAAAAGAAGCGGTATTTCGGCAACTACCACCTTATCTGTATTTGACGAGGCCTTACGCTTTATCTCAGCTATCACTAAAGGATGAATTATCGTCTCAAGTTCCCGGCGCAATTGAGGATTATTAAACACGATGGCTGCGGTCTTTGGTTTATCAATGTTTCCGGCACTGTCAAAGACATCACCAAGAAGCTCCCTAACCCTGAGCTTTATGTCCGTTTCTGATAAAAGTCTGTGAACTATCTCATCGGAGCTTACTGTTATAGCCCCAAGCGCTTTAAACATCTCAAGAACAGTTGATTTGCCAGAGCCGAAATTCCCTGTCAACCCTACTAACACACTAGAGCCTGTACCTTACATACACTTAGTGTAGCCGCAGTCGTGACACACTGCACAGCCACTTTCGTGCTCAACCACTCCGCCACACTCTGGACATGCTCCCATAGACATGTTTACATTAGACTTTGGTTTTTCGGTAGAATTTTTGCTGTGGCTGCAGTAATTTTCCACTGCCTTAGCTATTGCATCTGCACAAGAGGATATTTTACCGCCGTTTGCCCATATAGGCTGATGACAGGATATCCCTTTAAGCTGAGTTATAAGCTCATCCGGAGCTATGTTACATCTAAGCGCCAAAGAAACAAGCCGTCCTATCGCCTCCGACTGGCTTGACGCACACCCTCCGGCTTTCCCGATGTGGTTAAACACTTCAAATGGCAAGCCGTTTTCGTCTTCATTTATCGTAACATAGAGATTTCCGCAGCCTGTCAGTATGGACTCGGTAGAGCCTTTAATCAGCTTAGGGCGCTTGCGCGGTGTCAGTTTCTGTTGAGCACTTACCTGAGCATCAACAGTTGTGGTACTGAGCGCTGCTGCCGTTGGTTCATGGTGGGATGAGGTAGTAAGCACCTGACCCTCGCGTGAGCCGTCTCTGTAAACCGTCACACCCTTACAGCCCAGTTTAAACGCCTGCATATACGCCCTTTTAACATCATCGGTTGTAGCTCCAGATGAAAAATTAACTGTTTTTGACACAGCATTATCCACAAACTTCTGAAATGCTCCCTGCATCTTTATGTGATACTCCGGGGTTATGTCATGCGCTGTGACAAACACTTTCCTGACGTCTGCCGGAATGTCGGACACCTCTGCAATTGATGGCCTTAGTGAAATATCCTCCATAAGGTCTAACGAATAAAACCCGCGCTCTTTTGATGTTTTTTCAAACCATGGATTAACCTCGTATAATCTGGTGCCGTCCATTACCGTTTTTACATAAGAGACGGCAAATATCGGCTCTATACCCGATGAACACCCGGCAATGATGGATAGCGTACCGGTTGGAGCTATCGTTGTAATGGTAGCGTTTCTTTGTTTTCTCTTTCCGTCATGAATACTCCCTTCAAAGTTAGGAAACACTCCCCTTTCCTCAGCAAGCGCTTCCGAGGCGTTTCGTCCCTCATCTCTTATGAATTTCATAACAGACTCTGCCGCCGTTAATGCCTCCTCGGAGTTATACGGAATCCCCAACTGTATAAGCATATCAGCCCAGCCCATCACTCCAAGCCCGATTTTTCTGTTTCCCTTTGTCATTTCCTCTATCTTTTTAAGAGGATACTTGTTTAAATCTATGACGTTATCAAGAAAATGAACAGCCTTGTGGGTGATTTCCCTGATGCGGTTGTAGTCAATTTCCATTGTGCCGGCGGATGATTTTTTAAGCATCTTTGAGAGATTTAGCGAGCCCAGGTTGCAGGACTCAAAGGGCAAAAGAGGCTGCTCGCCGCAAGGATTAGTGGATTCAATCAAACCCAGGTGCGGGGTTGGGTTTGACTCGTTTATCCTGTCAAGAAACACGATACCAGGCTCTCCGTTTTGCCATGCGTGCTTTACAATGAGATCAAACACAAAGCCTGCGCTTACTTTTTTAACCGCTTTGCCGCTTCTTGGATTAATAAGCTCGTACTCGCCATCTTCCGAGACGGAATTCATAAACTTTTCAGTAAGTCCTACAGATATATTAAAATTATTAAGCCTGTGGCTGTTTTCCTTACACGTTATAAATTCAATTATATCGGGGTGGTCAACCCTTAAGATAGCCATGTTGGCGCCCCTGCGGGTGCCGCCCTGTTTAACCGCCTCAGTTGCCGTATCAAACACGGTCATAAACGATATGGGTCCGGATGAGACCCCTTTGGTTGAACCGACAACATCTCCTGATGGCCTAAGACGAGAGAAACTAAATCCCGTGCCGCCCCCTGATTTATGAATTAAAGCAGCGTTTTTAACCGCTTCAAATATGCTCTCCATTGAGTCTTCAACCGGAATAACAAAGCATGCGCTTAACTGTCCCAGCCGCCTGCCTGCGTTCATTAACGTAGGAGAGTTTGGGAGAAAGGCCATATCGGCCATCATCTCGTAAAAATCCCTTTCCAACTGCTCCATGTCGGAAAAACTCTTCCCATAGTTTAAATCGTTTGAGGCTATCGCATGTGCAACACGAGTGAACATATCATGCGGAGTTTCAACAGGCTCACCGTTTTCACCCTTTTTTAAGTACCGCTTTTGAAGCACTTTTAGTGCATTTTGTGTCAGACTCATATCCGCTGTTGTTTCCAAAATTATAATCCCCCAATTTTATGCTACTTACTTACAATACAAACTAAGCAAGTTTGCTAATATTATATAGGAGAGGAGGACAGAATTTCAAGTGGTAAAAAACTTAAGGCGGGTTAGTCGAATATGTCAATGAGGTTAATTTGAAGTCCGTCTATGACTTTAGATGTTACTACGCCCTCAAATGCTGCAACACAATGGAGCCTGTACCTGTCACCCTCAATGGCTAATATTTGGATAGTTTGCAACTCCGGCATGACTATCCAGTATTCCGGCACCTTGTATTTTTCGTAGATAGCCTTCTTAACCTCGGTATCTTTTTCGTAACTGCCCTAAGATACTATTTCACACACCATATCCGGCACGCCTCTTACCCAATCCTTTTCAATATCGGCATGTTACTTTTTTATAAATAACAAGTCAGGCTGAAGTCTGTTTATTCCCTCCTCAAAGATTACGTCAAGGGGGGATAAATATAACTCTCCCAGGCCGTTTGTCTCAATGTAAGAAAAAATCTTACTTGCTATTCGTGATACAATTTTTTGGTGTCTTATAAATGGACTGGGGCCCATGATTTCCTCTCCGTTAATAATTTCCGTTAAATCTAAATCTCGTTCGATAGTTTGCATAAAAGTAGTGTATCAACAGAGAGATGGTTTTGTCAAAAATAAAAAAGTAGAATATATTTCCTCTTGTTTTTTTCATGTTAGTTGTGATTCATATATTTATTTTTCAAGTAAGACAAGTGAAATATAAGAATGCTACGTAAAAGTTTATGTATTGAACTAATACAACTAAGTTCTTTATTATCTTTTTGTCAAATCCGGCAAAGAAACGCTTTAATAAAATCATCCCAGCGGCAACAAAAAACGATAGTGTTTTGTCCTTTTATCGCATTATTATTGTCAGGTTGAATTGTACGAATAGATATAAAAAAAGGGAGGTTAAGATGAAATTTCTGCAAGGAAAATCTGTAGAAAAAGATTTAAAATCATATGATGCACAGGCTAAAAGCTTATTAGCGCAAACCCCAACCGATAAAAAACTATTGATGCTAAGCACAACTGTAGCAGTGACGTCAATTACTATGGTTCCCACTGCTGATGCTTCAACAGTATTGCCTGGAATTACGGATGGTCTCCCCGGATTAGACAAGGTATTTATTGAAGAGTTTCCAAAAGCAAACGTCCAGAGGTGTCAGATTCATGTGGCAAGAAATGTTTTAGCGAAGGTTCCTAATAAGCTGAGAAAGGATGTGGCGGATGATTTAAGGTCTATATTTTATGCATCGTCAAAGGATAAGGCGACAGATTTTTATAAGAGTTTTTATGAGAAATGGGAAAAAGAAATTCCATCAGCAGTAAAATCATTATCGCAGTCGGTAAATTGTTGTTTGACTTTCTTTAGTTTTCCCAAAGAGGACTGGATTTCATTAAGAACGACTAACATTATTGAACGTTTAAACAAAGAATTTAAAAGAAGAACAAAACCAATGGAGATTGTAGTGCCTGTTACAGATTGCTGGCTTTTATATCCTTAAAAATGGAATTGAGCTGGAGGGCAAACCCCAAAGGAAAGGTGCGGCCTAATTTGCCTTTTTATTTTTTCACACTAAACTCTTGACATTACCAGTCAACAAAACATCTAAATTTAGCCTAACTCCTTGAAAGTATCCTTTACATTAGTGATGGTACTTTTCTCTTTATCGTGTCTCATCAACTGCACTATCTTTTTTGCAGCCGCTAAGTTTATTAGTATTACCATGAAGTTTCTTTTCAGAGGTCTTAACCCGCCGCTCAAGTTTCCTGATGTCTTCCTCCGGGGGTAAGCTCTCAGGTTTGATGCCGCTTTTGTCAAGAAGCTCCCTAACATCCTGATTGTTCTTTACATGTTCAACCGTAATATGTTCCTCACCCTTTAAATTGTCTTTCCTAACGTTAAAATTCGTTATCTCTGTAGCCAGGTCCTTGGCTTTAATAGTAATAGTAGGAAGAAAATCCGCCAAAGGCCTATTTTCAGGGATACCTAATTTCTTTTTCATTTGAAAAGTTGAATGTCCGCCAAACAGTGCATGGTCTCCTTTACTCCTGATTCGTCCAAATCCCTGATTGTCAACGCCTCGCTCATAGATAATATTAGAAAGTTCTTTTTCCGTGTCAACTAATTTCCTTCTTGCACTCAAACGCTCATTGAGATTTATTCGCTCCTCAAGCAGTTCCTGTTTGCGCGTCTGAATTGCAAAATAACTCTGTGCGAATGCTATCTGTTCCTTGCGCGGGTCTCCGTTTTGAGCGATTAAATAACAGGCGTATCGTGTAAGCATTATGTCATCAACCTCTCTTTGCGCACCCTTGGCGATATCTATCATTTTGCTGACGTCAGCAAAATGATCGTTGACATCCTGCCCAGCATTCATACATGCGATTTTAGCCTTCTCTATTACCAATGAAAAATTGCGCCATTGTGTGTAGTCAAGAAGTGTCTGTAAATCCCTCGCCAGCCAATATTCTATACCATTTTCCTGATACGCCGATTCCTCAAATGTTTTGTTAAGTGATACGATAAGCTCTTTCCTCATTCTATTTAACCTCCCCCAAGTTATTACTGTCCCATGGCTAAAATCCATTACCTACGTTATGAAAGCGCCTGAAGAGCCTTCTTAATTCTGTTAAGCCCCTCTTTTATGACCTCCATAGAAGTTGCGTAGGATATGCGGATATAACCCTCCATACCAAAGGCGCCTCCCGGCACAAGTGCCACAGCGGCATCCTCAAGCAGATACATCGCCATATCCGATGAATCTTTAATTTTGCGGTTGCCGACCGATTTACCGAGATGGGCTTTTATGTTTGGAAAAGCATAGAAGGCGCCCTGCGGCCTCCGGCATGATACGCCCGGTATCTCATTTAACTCCTTAACAATGAATTCCCTGCGCTTGTCAAACTCTTTTACCATCGTCTTCACACTGTCCTGCTGCCCTGTCATCGCCTCTATGGCGGCCTTTTGGGAAATTGACATCGGGTTTGACGTTGATTGGCTCTGGATGTTTTCCATAGCCTTAATGACGCTCTTATCTCCGGCAGCATAGCCAATGCGCCACCCTGTCATTGCATGGGATTTTGAAAGCCCGTTTATGACGATGGTTTTCTTTTTCACCTCTTTATCTACTGAGGCTATGCTTATATGAGTGAGCCCATCGTAGAGGAGTTTTTCATATATTTCATCCGATACAATAAAGAGATTATGTTTAAGGGCAACTTCGGCAATTCCCTCAAGAGTTTTCTTGTCATACGTGTAACCGGTTGGATTTGATGGATAATTGAGGATAACTGCCTTAGTTTTTTTCGTGATTTTCTCTTTCAATGAATCCGCTGTGACCATAAATAAATCCTCTTCACGGCAGTCAACGATAACGGGCAGAGCATCGTTAAGCAGCACCTGATCCGGGTACGATACCCAGTACGGAGCCGGAATTAAGACTTCATCGCCAGAGGAGTACAGCGCTTGTGCGGCATTATACAGTGAATGTTTTGCTCCGCATGAGACCACTATTTCAGCTCGCTCGTAATCAAGTGAATTATCTGCCTTTAGCTTATTTATTATGGCATCCTTAAGTTCCGGCACACCGCCCACCGGAGTGTATTTTGTAAAACCCGCCTTAATTGCCTTAATTGCGGCTTCTTTAATGTTATCGGGAGTATCAAAATCCGGCTCTCCAAGAGCAAAACTAATAACATCCACTCCGGAAGCCTTCATCTCCTTTGCCTTTGAGTCAATTGATAATGTTGCCGATGGTTTAATTTTCTTAGCTCTTTCTGATAACATCTTAATCTGCCCTCTTTATTTTTTTGATTTACTCTAACTGAATTGCGTGATTTTAACATATTCCACAGATAAATTTTCGGTTTTTTGGTTAGAGTTTGAACAATTATTGACATGTCTGTCATCTTAAAACTATACTTTCTCTGTTATGTCTGTGACGTTTGATCAACTGGTTGCTATTGTGGAGAGGCTACGTTCAAAGGATGGCTGTCCGTGGGACAAAGAGCAAACGGCTGAAACCATTGTCAATTTTCTGATAGAGGAATCCTATGAGGTCGTGGACTCCATAGAGGAAAAAGACCACGCTAAGATTAAAGAGGAACTTGGCGACCTGCTGTTTCAAATTCTCTTCCTTGCCCGGATAGGGACCGAGGAGGGGCACTTTACCATTGAAGACGTAATCGAGGGTATCAGCACAAAGATGATTTCAAGACATCCGCATGTTTTTGGACAAAAGGTTTGTGCTGACTCAGAAGAGGTGCTTAAACAGTGGTATGATATCAAAAAGAGTGAGGGCAGGCATGATGAATCAATATTAAACGGAGTGTCAAAGTCGCTACCAGCTCTTTTGCGCGCTCAGATGATACAATCGCGTGCTTCACGAGTGGGCTTTGACTGGCAAACGATTAACGATGTTTCAGAGAAACTCGATGAAGAAATCGCAGAGTTTAAATCCGCTCTCACAGAGGAAGGGCCTTCATCAGAACGAGTGGAGGATGAGCTTGGCGATCTGCTCTTTACGATAGTCAACATTTCAAGGTTTTTGAAGCTGAATCCTGAAGCTGCTTTGCGAAAAACTACAAACCGGTTTATCAGACGGTTTAAGTATATTGAGGACAGTGCAAAAGCGCTTGGGAAATCACTTGATGACATGACACTTGCCGAAATGGATAGCTTTTGGCAAAAAGCTAAAGATTGTGGACTTTAAAATGAAAACAGAAAGACTGCCAGAGTGGCTTAAGACTAACACCTTTGAAGATCTCAGAGATACAAAAGTGTTACTGAGAAATAAGAGGCTTAAAACTGTTTGTGAGGAGGCGAGGTGTCCTAACAAGGGCTACTGTTTTAACAAGCCTACGGCTACGTTTATGATTTTAGGCGGCAGTTGCACAAGAAATTGCGGTTTCTGTTCGGTCTCTCATACCGGGGCACAGCCGGTGGATGCCGGTGAGCCGGAAAGAGTGTCTGAGGCTGCGTTTGAGATGAGTCTAAAGCATGTGGTAATAACCTCTGTCACGCGGGATGATTTACCAGACGGAGGCGCCGCCCATTTTGCTAAAACAGTTTTTGCCATAAGAAGGCGGCTGCCTCAGGCTGTAATTGAAGTGCTTACACCGGATTTCAGAGGAGACATAAGCGCTCTTAAAATTGTAACAGACTCAGAGCCCGATGTTTTTAACCACAACGTGGAAACTGTGCCGTCACTTTATTCTGTTGTAAGACCGGAGGCCGATTATAAAACCTCGCTTACTGTGTTAAGAAACGCCCGTGAACTGTCACATGGCACACACATAAAGACAAAATCCGGTTTGATGGTGGGTCTTGGTGAAAGCTTCGATGAGGTAATAGCGGTGCTCAGGGATTTACGGGCTGCTGGCTGCAATTATGTAACAATTGGACAGTATCTGAGACCCAAAAAGTCTAACCTTCCGGTTGTCCAATATGTGCATCCCGACATTTTTTTGAAATACAAAGACGAGGCACAGCTTTTAGGATTTGAAGCCGTTGCCTCAGCCCCGCTTGTGAGAAGCTCTATGGATGCTTTTGAGCTAAATGCAGGGATTTAATAAAAGTCTTATTTCTATTTATTATCACGTTATTACACCCGAAACGCTGGACTGCCGTGTTGTTATTTCCACGACAGTCCCACGTATTTTCCGATGATATATTACTGCAACGTCACCTGAACCGTTTCGCACTACTGGCGCTTTACTCTTGTACAGTTATTGTGCTTTACCCTTTATCTCCGTCATCCCTCTTCCACCCGATTGCCTGTTCTGAGCCCATGTTGCAGGATCAGAGTCAATCACGGTATATGACCCCGGCGGGATAATCACATTAGGATTTGCTATCCATACTGCATTTGGCACACCACCCTGCCCAGGCGTGGTACGCACCCCCCATGGCCCATACATTGTACCATTTGCAGAACGCAGGCCAATGGTCCCGCCTGCTGCTGTTCCCCTGCCATTATTCCAATGATATGTCATGATATTGGTGATTTGATAGGGTCTTGAAGTGTTGAGTACGGTTGGCTGTGTTGGCCCATTACCAACACCCCCCGTATTCATCGCATTAAGAATAATCTCTTCCTGAGAGGATATACCGCCAGCTTGTGGTGTAGTGTTACCTTGCGTTGTTTGTAGGTCCGCACTCCATGGGTAGTTGCCGATCCCTCCCTGGGTAAAGTTTCCGCTCATATGTCCTCCGGTGATTACTCCCGTGTAGCGCTGGTCGGCAACTGCCCGACGGAACGAAATACGGTTGCCGTCAACAGTTAGGTCGAGCATATCCTCCCACACACTGAGCATGAAACGGCCAGAATATTTGCTGTTGTCTCCACTTATCTCCATCTGGCCATGACTGGTGTTAAAGGTAATTTTCCAAGTGCCCGCGATACTGCCAGCCTCCGCCACTAAAGCCATCATAACAACCAGAAACAACGACAAGCCACATACAACTAATGATTTTACATTTCTCATTATGAGTCTCCTTTAGAAATATAATTAGTAAGTGTTTGTAATTTACCATAACCATTCAGTTTTATGTTCGGGTTTCTATATTGGATTTCGGTTTCAATTAAACAGTTAGATTCAACTAAAAACTTGACATTATCTCACATTTAATGTAACTTAAAACATTAATATATCTATACAAAGGGGCTGACACATGAAAGAAAAGTTAGTGTTTAAATTTATAATGCCAATACTGGTTTTTATGGTGATAGCTGTTGTAATTATTCAGTTTTTGCTGATCAATACTGTGAAGTATTATTTTAAGGATACTACAAGTAATCAGATAGAACATACAATGGAGGGCGTGCTTCAGGTACTTTCAACAACAGATGATCTGATGATGACTGAGGTGAAACGTTCCATGGAACACCTGAGGGAGACTTTAGCTGCTAATGGGCAGCCAAGCCGTGGGACAGAAGTGGATGTGGCCGGCAAGAAGGTTCCGGATGTTGTGTTTGGAAACACCGGGCAGGCCAATAACTTTAGCGTTGTGGATTCCGTAGTGAAAACTATGGAGGGTACAGCCACGGTTTTTACTAAAAGTGGTAATGATTACGTCCGGATATCTACAAACGTGAAAAAAAGCGATGGCTCCAGGGCAATAGGCACAATCTTAGACCCCGATGGTAAAGCCATCAAAGCGATAAATAGCGGCAAAGCATATTACGGAGAGGTAGATATCCTTGGTTTGCCTTATATTACAGGTTATGAACCTATTTTTGACAAAGATAAAAATATAATCGGTATAAGTTATGTTGGATACAAGGTTACGTCATTAAAAGGGCTTGAAAATGTAATTGTAGAGGATAAAATACTGAAAAACGGTTTTCTTGCCCTTATAGACGGTAAGGGAAAGATTCTGTTTAATTCCAGGCATGTGTCTCCGGAAAAAATAGAAAAATTAATAGCCTCTAAAGATGACAAGTGGTCTATAGTTGAGAAAATGTTCCCTGCCTGGGGTTTTAAAATTGTAGCCGCTTATCCCTTAAGTGATCTGAGTGAAATGTACAAAAAATTGTTAATTTACGTATCCATAGGCGTAATAGCATTATTTCTGGTATTTATAGCATTTATATTGTGGGCTGTAAAAAGGACAGTTATACGGCCAATAGACAGTATTGTTGACATTTCTGAGGAAATATCCCGTGGTAATTTAACTGTACGGATAGATGCCGGAGTCGGGGGTGAGATAGGCAAACTTCTGGCTTCAATCAGTTTAATGGCAGAGCGGTTGGGCGGTCTTTTAACTAGTATATTTGATTCATCAAAAAACATAATGGCTGTTAGCGAACAGTTAAATGAATCCTCTGTGCAAATGGCCCGCGGAGTGTCTGATCAGTCGGAGAGGGCAACACAAATAGCTGCATCATCTGAGGAGATGTCTCAAACAGTAGTCCACATAGCTGAAAACGCTATCCACATAGAGGCCTCAGCAAAAGAAACCAGTGAAACGGCAAAAGTAGGTGAGGATATAGTGCTTAAGGCAGTAAATGAGGTTAATGCGATAGCAGTTGTGGTTAATGAATCGGCCTCGTTGATATCCTCCCTTGGGCAGAGGTCAAAACAAATCGGGGAGATAATAGGTGTAATCAGAGACATAGCGGATCAGACCAATCTGCTGGCACTAAATGCTGCCATAGAGGCTGCACGAGCTGGTGAACAGGGGAGAGGGTTTGCTGTCGTTGCCGATGAGGTAAGAAAACTTGCCGAAAGAACCGGTAGTGCTACATCTGAGATAAGTACGATGATAACCGCAATTCAAAATGAGGTTCAGGTTGCTGTAAACTCTATGGATAATGGCACAAAGAGGGTACAGGTTGGAGTACAATATGCGCGTGAAGCAGGCAACGCTCTTCATGATATTGTAGGCGGTGTGGATAGTTTTAAGGAGATGGCTCATCAGATAGCCACTGCAACATCGGAGATGTCTGAGGTATCAAACCAGATAACATCTAATATTGAAACTATTGCAAATGTTTCAAGGGACACATCCGATACCACGGAAACTATAAACAGATTAGCAGCTCAACTTAGAGATTTTTCAAAGTCATTAGAAGAAATCCTGAAAGAATTCAATATCGGAGATTCTAAACTTTCATATCATACTGATAATTTACAAAGAAAATTAACCTAAAAATATGTTATCTTAAAGGAGAAAATGGCTAAAAGAGTAGCAACACCGGTTACTAAGAAGATTTTCTTTATGTGTGTGTCTGAGGATGTCGATCATCCCATACGCTGGTGTCTGAAAAATGACTTCAAAAGCCTCATTACTCTAAAAGCATACAAGGGAGTTAAAGATTTAAAAAGGGCTCTGGAGGCCGACCCTTGTAATTATCTAATCGTGGACTCTTTGGTGTTTGACCCTATTTTAAAACACACTGAGGAAATCTTTGCCAAATACCCGTTTTTGAAAATTCTGGTGGTGCTTCCCCCTGAATTAACGGCTGTTGAGGTCAAAAGCATCAAAGAATCGGCATCAGTAACTGATGTAATCATAAGACCGTTTACTCCTGAAAGCCTTTATACAGTCTTGTATGATTCTTTCGGGTTTAAAAAACCAAAAGAGGTCAACATATTCGGTTTAAAAAAAGGAATGGTTGTTGCTGATAACATCTTCTCTCAGTCCGGTTCAGAACCTCTGGTTGAGTGCGGTGTGGTGCTGGATGATGTGCTGATAGAGACACTCAAAAAACACAATATAAAAAAGGTAAATGTTCACGATGATATGACAAAGCTCCTGAACTGCTGGGAATATCAAAAGTGCGGCTTTTTTGGTCAATGTCCTGCCTCTATTTTTGTTGATGCTGACGGATACCTGGGCGGAGTTTGCGCTGGGCGCGGTTGTATGTTTGTAAAAGACACTATTTTAAATAACGAGCTTATCAAGGGTAAGAATTTTGTTGAAAAGGTAACACTTATGTGTTCAAAATGCGAGTTTTGTAAAATTGTGGCTACCGACAGCAAGGGAGCCGTCTCTCATAGCAATTTTGTTGAGCATATAAAAAATAACAAAGCCGATAAAAGAAATGAAAATCCGCTTGTTGAAAAACCAAAGATAAACTAAAGCGTTTTTGTAAGGAGGGACAGCCAGTGAAAAAAGCTGTAGTTTACCTTGCTGTATTTTTAATTTCGATTTTGTCATCAATTACCCAGGCTGTAGCTGCCCCGCCTGAGAATTTTACCGCTGAAATGGCCATCACGGACTTAACTATGAGCATAGCCAAAATGGGCAGCAAAACCCGTATTGAAACACAGAGTGCGCCGGGACTTGTTACAATACTTTCAGCAGACGAAAAAAAAATCATCTATTTATCCACAAAAACAAAAAAGTACGTGGAAGAACCGATGAAAACCACACTTGCACCAATGTATGGAAATGATTTAGTGGTGGAGAAAAAGCCAATAGGGCCTCAGACAATAGCCGGACACAGATGTGAAAGATATGATGCGGTTTTTTCCATAAAAGACCAACCCAATGAGAAACTTGAGGCTATGATATGGGAGGCCGTGGATTTAGGAAATTTAATTATTCGTTATGAATATGAAACAAAAGACAGTGAAGGGAAATCAACCATTGTCACGGCTCAGTTAAGAAACATTGTAACAGGCGGAGCTAAATCCTCTATGTTTGCCGTGCCAAAAGGTTACACGAAAGTGAAATCACTCTCCGAACTGACAACTGGTGCTTCAAACAGCGGCAAAGAGAAATAATTTGAACGCTAAATAGATTTAGGCTACTCTGTAACTTATGCTAAAATTGCGCTATTTTTCGTTCATTTTAATGTATAATAAATGTCATGTAAGATACCATAGTATCATTCGTTACAATTTAACTCTCTGGAGGGAATTGAGCAAATGACTGATAAGAAAAACATCGAGGTACTGATGGAGGAAAAAAGGGTGTTTCCCCCGCCTCAGGAGTTTTCAGATAAAGCCTGCATAAAAACAATGAAACAGTATGAGGAGCTCTACGCTCGTTCAATAAATGACCCTGAGGGATTTTGGGCAGATATGGCACATGAGCACATCCATTGGTTTAAAAAATGGGACAAAGTGCTTGAGTATGATTTCAATAAGCCCTCAGTGAAATGGTTTGAAGGTGGAAAGTTAAATGTGACATATAACTGTCTTGACAGATACGTCAACTCGCCGCTCAGGAACAGGGCTGCAATAATTTGGGAGTCAAACTACGGCATAATAAATAAAACCTACACCTACCAGCAGTTATACACGGAGGTGAATCGTTTTGCTAATGTGTTAAAAAAGCACGGAGTGCAAAAAGGCGACCGTGTGATGATATATCTTCCGATGGTGCCTGAGATAGTAATTTCGATGCTTGCTTGTGCACGAATAGGGGCAATCCACAGCGTTGTTTTTGGAGGCTTTAGCGCTCAGGCCCTAAGAGACAGGATTATAGATTGTGGAGCAAAACTTGTGATAACGGCGGATTTTGGCTCAAGAGGCGGTAAACTTGTTCCTCTTAAAAGCAATGCCGATGAGGCCGTAACCCTCTGCGACTGTGTTAAAAAAATGATAGTGGTTAAAGTTCAGATGATGTCTTCTCCGGATGTTTCTATAAAAGCTGGACGAGACCTCTGGTGGCATGATGAGATGGGAGCAGCGGATATAACCTCATCTTGCCCCCCTGAGTGGATGGATGCCGAGGATCCTCTGTTTATCCTCTACACATCCGGTTCAACCGGAAAGCCTAAAGGGGTTCTGCACACAACCGGAGGCTACCTGCTTTATACAACCCTGACTTTTAAGTGGATATTTGACAACCGTCCTGAGGATATATTCTTTTGCACTGCCGATGCCGGCTGGATTACAGGCCACAGCTACATAGTCTATGGTCCCCTTAGCAGCGGCGCCACAACAGTGCTCTTTGAAGGCATACCAACCTATCCTGATCCTGGGCGCTTTTGGAAAATAGTGGAAAAATACGGCGTTAACGTCTTTTACACAGCCCCTACTGCCATCCGTACTCTTATGCGGGAGGGCGATAAATGGGTACACTGTCATGATGTTTCCTCACTTAGACTTCTTGGCACAGTTGGTGAGCCAATAAACCCTGAGGCATGGATGTGGTACCATGATGTGGTGGGAGGGGGAAAAATCCCAATTGTGGACACATGGTGGCAGACTGAAACCGGAGGCATAATGATAACTCCGCTGCCTGGAGCCATGTCGCTTAAGCCTGGGTCAGCTAGCAAACCATTTTTTGGTATAAACCCTGTGATACTTAAAGAGGATGGGACAGCAGCAAGTGCAAATGAGGGCGGGTATCTTACAATAAAAGACCCGTGGCCGGGAATGCTGAGGGGCACTTATGGTGACCCTGAGAATAAACGTGTAAAAGAGGTATATTTCTCACGTTTTCCGGGTGTTTATTTTACCGGTGACGGAGCAAGAAGTGACGAGGACGGTGACTTCTGGATTATGGGACGCATTGATGACGTTATAAATGTCTCAGGGCACCGCATAGGAACTGCCGAGGTGGAATCTGCCCTGGTTAGCCATGAGCTTGTGGCAGAGGCAGCCGTTGTAGGGTATCCTCATGATATCAAAGGTGAGGCGCTCTACGTGTATGTCACTCTTAACGAGGGAATAGTTCCCACAGAGGAGCTAAAACACGAGCTTGAAAAACATGTTAGAACAGTTATCGGCCCCATAGCCGTACCGGATAAGATTCAATTCACACCATTTTTACCTAAGACCAGAAGTGGAAAAATAATGAGAAGAATCTTAAGGAAAATCGCACACGGTGAACTTGAAAACCTCGGTGACACAAGCACCCTCGCTGACCCCCTCGTTGTTGATGCCCTGGTCAGCGGCAGGCAATAAAGTGGAGGATGGTTTGTTTAAGATTATTGCGTACTATCATATAAAAAGAGGACAGGAGAATATTTAACAAAAAGATAAAAGCGTGTTTTCTTGATGACATTCTGCGTTGCTCACTGGATGCGGCAGTGGTTGCCTGCGATCTTGAGTATCGTATAATTTATTATAATCCCATGGCAGCTCAGCTTTTTAATTGCAGTGTTGAGGAGGCGTTAGGGACAAGCTTCCTGGAAATTCAGGAAAGGCAGCTTGTTATTCCCGATAAATTATCAGAGGCTATAAAAAGGGTCAAAAAAGACGGCGAAATTTCCTACGTTCACAGAAGGACAATATACGGCCAGAATATGTTTCTTGAATCCAGAATTTCTTGCATACAAAATAACAAAGGCCAACTGACAGGATATGTTTTTACCTCACGGGATATAACACCTATGAAAACCCTGTCGGATAAATTAAGTTACCGTGTAACTTTGGAAAATCTTGTTGCCTCAGTCTCAGCCGGTTTAATAAGCATACCTGCCTCAGAACTTTACAATGAAATGAAGAGATCACTTGAGCGGATAGCTGAAACATTAGAGGCCGAGTGCGCATATCTTATCGTATATAACGATGGTGACAACATAGTCCATCAATGGCGGCATACCGATTCTGCAAATGTCTTAGATAACGACACACTGCAGTGGTTTAGGCTCATAGCTAATGACAGCAGAATAACCTTTTATGATAAAACGAATTCAAAACCCTCAGAGGCGGAAAATGAGTTTATACCTAAAGGGGTTTACTCTGTTATCATAGCACCTCTTGTATATGGCGAGAAAAAAATAGGGTTAATCGCCATTGCCTCTGAAACTGAGTACAGGCAGTGGCAGCAGGAGGAGATAGTTGTCATAAAGATGGTAAGTGAGATATTCGTAAGTGCCATGATAAGAAATGAAACAGAGGAAAAACTGCATAAATTGGCGCACTACGATACTCTGACAAATGTACCCAACCGAATGCTCTTCAATGACAGACTAACTCAGGCTATGGAGCAAGCACGGAGACATAATACAATGTTGGCGCTATTGTTTATAGATTTAGACAGGTTTAAGAGAATAAATGACACACTGGGACATGACATAGGGGATTTGCTGTTAAAAGAGGCCGCCGGCAGAATAGAGCTATGCACAAGGAAATCCGATACGGTTGCCAGAATGGGAGGGGATGAGTTTACAGTTATAATGACAAACCTCCAGAAGTCAGATGATGTCTCACGGCTGGCCGCAAAGATTATTACATCGCTTTCGGCGCCCTTTTTTATCAGACACCACGAGTGCTCAGTAGGTGCAAGCATTGGAATAAGCGTGTTCCCAGCCGATACCGACGATGTTGTCACACTGCTTAAAAACGCTGACATTGCCCTCTATCAGGTAAAAGAGCACGGACGTGGGGATTACCAGTTTTTCTCTCCATCAATGAACAAGCGCTCAGTACACAGACTCAATCTGGAAAACAGGCTGAGAAAGGCGCTTCTGACTGATGAATTTTCGGTGCTCTACCAGCCGCAGGTGGGTATCAACAGCGGCAACATCATGGGGATGGAGGTAATAGTGCGGTGGATAAGCGCAGAGTCCGGTTATGTACACTCTTCCGATTTTATTCCGATAGCTGAGGAGGCCGGGTTGATTTTATCTCTGGGTAAGATGGTATTCAGGCAGGTTTGTACGGTAAGTAAAGAGTGGGCTGACATGGGTTTTAACCACATAGCAGTGTCAATAAAAATTCTTGAAAGCCAGTTCAGACACCGGGAACTCCTGGATGTATTTCAAGCAATACTGAAAGAGACCGGAGCCAATCCGGCACTGATAGATATCACACTAAATGAAAACACTGTAATGACAGATGTTGAACAGTCCATCTCAATATTGAAAAAACTAAAAAATCTCGGATTTTCAATAACCATTGATAACTTTGGTACAGGGTATTCCTCTTTAAGCCACCTTAAGAGATTTCCGGCGGATGCTTTGAAAATAAACAAAACATTTATAAATAACATAACCGTGGATACTGACTATTCGGCCATAGCAAAAGCCATAATAGCGCTGGCACACACCTTAGGCCTTAAGGTGGTGGCAGAAGGCGTTGAAACCAATGAGCAGCTTGAATTTCTCCGTGCCGTTAACTGTGATGCAGTGCAGGGGACTTTGTTTACACCAGAACTTGCCCCGTATGACATTCTTAATATTCTTAATGATGAGGCAAGTTTTAAAGTAATGGGCTGACCACAATGGCAGTTGGTGCGCCACATATCAGCTTTAAAAGTGCCGTAAAAATCTCCGCCTATACGATTGCCCTGATTGCTTTTTTCTCCGTCTTTACCCATATTTCACCAGTATTTCCCGCAGCCTTTATAGCTTTGCTTGCGCTGGCTTTTTATTTTGACTTCAAAAAACCCGCTCACATCTCACGGCTTGCGATAAATCTGGTTTCAGTTATAGTGATAGCGGTGTCGGTTTACAGGGTTATGACAGAGGATATAGTTGAGCCGTCAGTTGAGGCGCTGATTATACTTCTTGCCATGAAATTTCTTGAAGAAAAGAAATTCAGAGACTACATGCAGATATATCTGATATCGGTTTTTGTCCTGATGGGCTCAGCTTTGCTCTCGATTGATTTTACTTTTTTTCTGTTTTTTGTAGTCATGTTTTTTCTGACAGCAGTCTCAATTGTGCTTCTTACGTATCACATTGAGGCGCCGGAGTTAATCATAGACAGGGCGTCTTTTATCAAAATAATAAAACGTGCCCTTCTCATACCGCTTGCCTCAATTCCTCTTACAGTAGTTATATTTATGATACTTCCCAGAACAAATTACCAGTTCCTCAGATTTCTAAACCATGGACAGGTTGGGACATCCGGGTTTTCCGACACTGTTTCTCTGGGCAGTGTGTCAAGCATTCAGATTGATAGCAGTCCCGTGTTACGTGCAAGCATGGACCCTGTTGATGAGCAATCTCTGTACTGGCGAGGCATAGTGTTTGACCACTTTGACGGCTTAACATGGAAATCAAGTCTCAGAGAGGATGAAAAACAAGGAAATAAAAACACGCTACAAGGGGGAAAAACCATCCTTCAAACTATTTACCTGCAACCTTACGACAATAAATTTCTCTTTGCACTGGACAGGCCGGTATCGGTAAGCTACAGAGGCTCAAAAATTTCAGAGGATTTTACCGTCTCTCTCAGGGATACCGTTAAGGCTATGATAAAATACGATGTGATTTCAAAAATTGAAGTACCGCTAAACAGTAATGCACGCACAATACCAAATAATACAAAAAGATACCTTCAACTTCCGGACAATGTACCGCCACAAATTCTATCCCTGTCAAAATCCCTGACCGGAGGCCGCAGTACAGATGAGGCGATAAAGACCATCTACAGGTATCTGCACTCAGGCCTTTACACGTATTCGCTTGATAAACTTCCTACCTCAGACACTCCTCTGTCTGATTTCCTGTTTAAGAAAAGGAGCGGTAACTGCGAGTACTTTGCCTCAGCCATGGCACTTATGCTAAGAGCGGCAGGAATTCCAGCCAATGTTATAGGAGGCTACAAGGGCGGAGTTTATAATAATGTCGGCAGATACTACATCGTGCTCCAAAAAAATGCCCACGTGTGGGTAGAGACATTCGTTGAGGGAAAAGGGTGGGTAAGATACGACCCAACCCCGCCTCTTAGCACTAATCCCCTTTTAGCGGAAAAAGCTGAGCTTTCCTCCTACCGCCTGCTTGCCGACAGCATCAACTACTACTGGAACTCTCTTGTAATTAACTACAACTTTGATAAACAGCTAAGCATCTTTAACAAGCTGAGAATTGCCGTAGAAAAACCGGTCTTTAACATTAAGCTAAAGGAAATCCACCCGCAATGGTTGTATTTAGCGTTTCTGCCAATAGTTTTCTTTGTTGGTTATCATTTACTGGTAAAGAGAAAAACAGTTGAGGAAAGATTAATTTCGGAGTTTTATTTAAGGCTAAGCAAACGAGGTTTTGTAAAAAAAAGCAGCGAAGGATTACAGGAATTTGTCCTATCAATAGACGATAAACAGTTAAAAACTGACGCTATGAGATTTGCTCTGGAATTCCAGCAGATATTTTATAAAGACATGAAATTTACCAGCAATAAGGTGCGGCTTTTAAAAGATATTTTGGCCTCTTTAGCTGCCTGATACAGGGTAGCTGCCAAAAAGGTAAAATAATGGTGTAGAAAAAGGACTGGATTCCCGCTCGTAGGCGGGAATGACAAAGTGGCATAACCCTCTTTTTGTCATTCCTGCGAAAGCAGGAATCCAGTTTTTTAGTATGTAACTCGGTATGATAAAACCTGAGAATATGTCATATTTCAGGCACTTTTTTATAGTTGGTTTTTATTTATTTTGTCAATATCTTCAGGGTCTTAGGATTCAGTAAACTCATCATGAAAAGCATTTCCATTTAAAAAATATTCCCAATACCCTTTATATCTCAGCAACAATTTCTTAAACATACGCCCTCGTTGTCTGACATTATATAGCGGTTTAGTAATGAATTGCAACACGCAGCGGAATTTATACCGAATTGCGCTTAAAGATATAAATAAAGGACATGGATTCCTGCCTTCGCAGGAATGACAGGATATGAACCACCCCTTTGTCATCCCGCACTTGTTGCGGGATCCAGTCTTTTTTCTCCGCCATTACATTATTTTACCTTTTTGGCGACAACTCGGTATTAGCGTTAGAAACATAATCTTTTTAAATTTTTTTAATCTGCTCGTCTGTTTAGCGGGCGGAGCTCGCTGTGAAACTTTTTAAGCGGCGGAACGCCGGTTAAAAAACTTTAAACCACAAACATACTGCACTATATAAAAAGAGGAGATTGCTACGTCGCTAACGCTCCTCGCAATGACGTGATAGTATTATCGCTATCACCAAAACCGGGGGTCACGGGGAATCATTCCCCGTGCGGAGAGGGTATAAGGGGGAGGCAGAGCCTTCCCCTTACTTATTACCTTACTATTATTACAGTATTAAAGTGAACCCGGAGGTCTGGGAGCGTTTTTTTTGCTTAGTGAGTAGATAAATGCGAGGACTTCGGCAACTGCCTTGTACAATTCCTGCGGGATTTCCTTGTATAAATCCAGTGCGGAGAGGATCTCAACGAGTTGTTTGTCCTCTTTTATCGGAACGCCGTGAGCTTTGGCAACATCGAGAATCTTCTGTGCCATGAGGCCGCTGCCCTTTGCCACAACACGCGGAGCACTGCCGTCTGTTGGTTTGTACTTAAGTGCTGCTGCTTTTTGGCGTTTCTCTTCCAATATAAAATCTAAACCCTGAGGTTTAATCCCTGTTCTTTTAAATTTTCCATTATGTTTAGTGTTTTCTTTTGCCCTATGTTAATCACTTTCAGAGAAAGCCCGGCATTATGGAAACGATTTTCTAACTCTGTCCTGTTATTAGCAATTAACTCTGTGGTCTCTTTCTTTTCGGCGTGGAAAGAGATAAAAAAACTCCCCTCTGAAACCGTTGTAGATACCGAAAGTTTACCCATACTGCCAAGGTCTAGGTTAATATCGCATGAAAAAGACTTTTTAGCGTGGTACTTGTTTTTTTTAAAAAGCAGCTGTCCGTCTTTCATCTCCGGCCACGAAAAAGGTAAAAACGTGTATATCGTATCGTTGGCTCGTGAGTTTATCTGATAGTGCTCGATGTTTTTTAAGAATTTGTCTATTGTACTGGTTATCTCATCTTTTGATGCTCCGCTATGGCGTAGCACCACTCCAATCCTGTCCTGCTCCACAATGTCTTTTGCTTTCAAAAGCAATGCCTTCTGATCATGAGATAAATCAAGTTTTTCTTTACCGGTTGCAGGCTTATCTATAAGTGACACCGCCTCATCCAACCGCTGTTTTATTACAACTACGAGCTCTTTTTCATTTAAGCTGTGAGCCTGTTTGTCTGCTTGTCCAACCAGTGACTTTAAATCTGACAATATACTTTTGAATTCTGGCACTGCCTCCATCACATCAACCTGTGCGGCAGACACTTGTGCTGCTGGCTGTTGAGTGGCGTTTGCTTGTGTAGCTACTTGTGTTGGGTTTGCTTGTGCAGAGTTTGCCTGGGTGCTGGCTTGTTGAGCAGGCAGTTGTGTAGCGTTTGCTTGTGTAGCTGCTGCTTGCGGGCCTGCTGTTTGCAGGCCTGGTAACTGGGAATTCTGAGTTAAGAAACTTTCAGCCTTAGAGATGAAAGTATCCAGTGTGTTGCTTAGAGTATCGTTAAGATCAAGAGTTTCCACTCCTTCAACCGCTTTTTGCAAAGCCTCGCCAACTAGTTCCTTAACTCCCATACTTTCATTTAAAGCCACATCTTTTATTTTAGTTTCAAACAAGACCCCGGAGTTTTCGATGTTTGCCTTCAGTGCAGGCATAGATATGTCTTTCATATCAGGCATTGTTTGCAGCAGGCGGCCAATCTCCGGAAAAGTATTTTTAATACTCTGCGGCAAATTAGAAAGCATATCTTTTAAAACTTTAAAATCCGAGGTGTCAACACGGGCATCTGAGAGTTGTTTGACCGTTTCATTAACTTTAGCGCTTACCGGGTCCTCGCTTGTGTTATCCACATTGTCGGACTTTTGTTCAACTCCCAAAAACCTGAGCTTGACCTCTTTTCCTGTGCCAACTACCTCAAGATTTATCTTGTCTCCCTCTGTCAAGGGTACATTGGTATATACAAGCAAGGTAGCAGCCTGAGAATCCATAGCTTTACCAACTGGGGGAGTTATCCGCAGGGACACCATGCCAGACTCAATTATATCAAGCACGTCTGCACTTAGCAAATCCCCAAGGGAAAGCGACATGGCTTTTCCTTCAGATGGTCTAAACAGCACCATGTTATCCACATTTGGCAACACGATAGTGTTTATCATTTATGAAAACCTGCTCTTTGTGGCCGTTCCGGTTATGTCCTTATCCAAAACAACCTGTACTCCTCTCATCAGTGTTGCATTAAAAATCAAAGGGCCCAGAAAATTTGCTATTACCTTGCCGTTTTCAACCCTTATTATTACAAGCACAAGTAAATCCTCGGTGTTTTCCAGGTCCAGAAATTTCTTAGTCATAGGGTCTAACACTATAGAAAAGCCCGGCATCAGAACCGCTGGATCGGTAACTATAAAGGCAATATCGGGATCATCCACTGCCTGAAGCCACTTAATCTCTGTATCCTTATAGTCCATCAGCACGTAGCGTTTCAGGTCCGGAAAGCCAAGTATCCCCTCAGGAAAACTAATCACCTTTGAGCTTTCCAGCTCAATTGTGCCAAATCTGGTTGTAACTATCCGTATAGTATCGCTATCCGGGCTATTTTCTTCTATCTTATCCAAGGACATTTTTTATCTCATCAAATTCCGTCACACCCAGGCCGACAGAAAGAATGTTCTCTGATTTTATCTTCTCATAGAGTTCCTGCCTGTAGATTCGTACCCCCGTCGGTGCTTCTATCCCAAGTCTGACTTTGTTACCCTTTATCTCTACCACCGTTATGGTAATAGAGTCGCCCAACTTTATGGCTTCCTCTGACTTCCTTGTCAACACGAGCATCTTGCCCTCCGTTACCGTCCAGTCAACGTTCCCTCGCTGACCTCTCTAAGGATTACTCTTTACTACTCCCACTGCTCCTACTAAATCAGCCTTAGCTTAACACAATATTACACACTTTCTCTATATCAAGTTATTTCAGATAATTCAAAAGTGATTCTGACATTATTTGGAATGAACTTTGCCTCAAAGCCTGCATGGCAAGCTCGGACTTCGACAGATCAGAGACTACCTTTGCAATGTCGGCATCCTGATAATTTGACAGTACCTCCTGAGTTTGCATAGTGGTATCGTCAAGTGCGTTATTGGTTCTGTCTATGTAATTTGCCCTTGCACCTATTGTTGCTCTCACTGTGGCTGTGTTATCAAGGGCCAACTGTATTGGTTTCAGATACGCCTGCATCATATCAACATTATTAGAGTTAAAGGCATTTTCCACACCCTCAACCATCTCCATGTAGTTTGTAAATGACGAGGAACTTATGCCGGCTGCTGTGGGATTGCTTGAGTTGCTTACAGTAATAGTAATCTGCGGCACCTGGTAATTTTGAATTGTGGGAACTGATCCCACCATAACTGATTGTCCTATAGTCTTTTTAGACGGTATGTAGTGGGCAAAGGTGCCGTTATCCAGTCTGATGGTCTGAGTTGTAGCCATAGAAATCATAAATGCTGCTGAGGCGGTTATATTCTCTGTAATCCGTGCTGTGTAGTTTATATCCACATTAATGGGTTTGCCATCACCATTGAAAATATATGCACTCCCTGAGGTGCTGAAGGCCTGTTGATTAACCTTTTGGCCGGAGAAAATATTACGTAACTCATACTTTGTGTTGGCAAGCTGGTAGATACCCTGTCTTATAGTGGAAACCTCCTGCCCTATATCAATTCTGTCAGAGGGCCCTCTTGAACCGTTTGTGCCATCTACGATGAGTTCATCTAAGCGTTGCAGGTTATCGGTTAAGGTGTTCATAGCAGTTTCTGAGGCGTCTAAAAAACCTTTGGCATCATTCATATTTCTTTGAAATTGGCCGTTATCATTTATAGTAAGCTTATAATCCAGAACCTTTGACTCGGCTACGGTGTCATCTGAGGGGCGGTTAATTCTAAGCCCCGAAGCCATCTGTTCCTGCGTATTAAAGAGTTTTCCAAAGTTACTCTGTAAACTATAAGTAACCCTGTCGTTTGTTAAAAATTGAGACATTCTTACGCCCATAAGTGCACCTGCATTATATAGATATCAGTTAGCGATGATAGTGTTGCAGTTTGGTGGCCACTGCTGATTGTATAAAGAAGACGGATGACAGACACTTCTCAGGCCTCCCTGGTTAGAAACATACCTGTCTTGTCTTTTTTAAGCTGTGCTGACCCCAGTGAATTAAGCAAGTTCAGGTTGTTTCTCACATAGCTAAGGGAACGGTCTATCAGTACCCTGTTGAAACTATTCAGTTCATCAAGGCTTTGAAGTAATGACTTTAAACTTGCACGTATCTCCATAAATTCGTTATCGGCGGTTAATTCAGCTAATTTTGCTAAATTAAAATCTGCAGGTGTTGTTGAGCCTGTAATTTGCTCTTTTAACTCAGGAGACCGAAGATATATTTCATTTGTAAGCCGTTTCACTAATCGTATTCGCTCATCCTCTAAAAGCCGTAACTTCAGTATTAACGTATCTTTTTCCTTAGAAAGCTGCTCAACTGCCTGTTCATTAAAATCAACAAGGCTCTCCCTCTCTCTGGTAAGAAGACTAAAAAGACTCCGATAGCCTTGTAACTGGCTGAGGAGAACCTTTTTTATGTCTGCCACATATTTTTTCACATCGCCTCTTGAAGCATCTTTGACGCTATGTTTTCAGGGGATACCTCATAAGTGCCGTCATTTATAGCACCGCTTACCGCTGCAACCTTTTCATCGCGGGTCTCTGGCAGCGTGGCTATGGTACCCTTAATATCCTCAATTGCGCGTCCCCGGTCCGATATATTGACCATATCGCTTGCGGCCCTGCCAGTACCGGTATTAGTGTCCTTTGACGTTCGGACTGCCTTTCTGCTGCCGGTTGCCTCAGTAGCATCAGGTGGTTTATTGCCGTAAATCTTCATCACATGCCTCCTGCACTCATTTTATCGTCCCCTCTTAATCCCGTTACCACTTTATCGGCACTTTGAGAGTTATTCTTTAGACATCCTCGTCTGTTTCGGTATTTTTTCCCTGAATTTCATTTTTCATATTAAGCTGCTTAACAATCATGTCTTGCAAACCAAGGCCTCTTTTGGCAAATTCGCGGGAAAGCTCAGTGTCAAACATTCCCATAAACACATCGCCACCTAAGCCTTTTCCAAACATTGGCTTTACTGTCTGTCTCATGGACTTTAGCATTTGCTCGATAAAGAGTGCCTCCATCTCGCAAGCTACGGTTTTAACCGACTTCCCGTCCTTTTTCCCCTTCAGCTGTTGTAACGCGCCGAAAGAATCCACCCCGCCTACCGGCATACTATATTATCTCCAAATCGGCCGTCAGTGAGCCGGATGCCTTCAACGACTGGAGTATGGCTATGAGATCACGCGGGGTAGCGCCAAGTTTATTCAAGGCTGCGACAATCTCACTGAGGGTTGAGCCGGTGATTTTTGTAAGTGCCACATTTTTATCTTTAATGTCTATAGCTGCCGCAGGTTGCACAACAGCTCCAGGTTCCATTTGTGGCGAAGGGAACTTCACCTCTATTGTTAAATCCCCGTGTGCTATTGCCACCGGGTGGAGCTTAACATTTTCGCCAATTATTACTGTCCCGGTTCGTTCATTTACAATGACTTTAGCTCTGTTGTCAGTGTTTGCGTCAAGGGATTCAAGTTGATTGACAAGCTCTACAACCCTGTTGGTATATTTGGGCGGAATCTTAACTTTCACCGAGGATGGGTCCGGGGTGGTGGCATAATTGCCGCCAAGAAAACCATTTATGGCATTCCTTATGTTTGAAGCCGTGGTAAAATCAGAATTTTTCAAATTAAAAGTAATATCCTCAGCATGAGCAAGGTCAAAGCCAAACTCCTTCTCAACGCTTGCACCGCTAGTGATAAGGCCAACGGTGGGGAAATTCTTAGTAACTGATGCGCCACTCTGGGCTGCCGTAAAGCCGCCGATTGATACGCTGCCCTGAGCCAGTGCATAGACTTTATTGTCAGGGCCTTGCAGAGGGGTCATCACAAGGGTGCCACCCTGAAGACTTTTAGCGTCCCCGATAGCTGACACATTTGCGTCCACCTTCATCCCGACTTTTGGAAAGGCTGGCAGAGCTGCCGTGACCATTACAGCAGCCACGTTTTTTGCAGTAATATCCGTGGATTTTATAGAAACCCCCATCCGATAGAGCATATTTACCATGCTCTGGAGCATGGGGCCTTTTTTGTCACCGCTGCCGTTTAAACCCACAACAAGGCCATAACCAACAAGTTGATTCTCCCGTATCCCTTTTACTGTGGTTATGTCTTTGACACGCTCAGCACACACTGTTGAGGCGGTAAGAAGGCTTATAGCCGCCATCAAAAGTGCTGCTATCGCCTGTTTTGCGCATCTTTTTGCTAATATATCCAAACCTGTCATCTTATCCTTCCTTAAAAGGGTGAAACCTTATTCCAAAGCCTTACCAGCCATCCCGGTGACTGCAGTTCTTGCAAGTAACCATCTCCTACCAGATACATCCTGGCATCAGCCACCTTTGAGCTTGCTACAGCGTTATTTGAGTCCACATCATCAGGCCTTATTATACCCTGAAGCACCAGAATTTTTCTTTCATAATTTATGGTAACCTCTTTTCTTGAATCAATTACGAGATTGCCGTTAGGAAGCACTTCTATAACTTTAGCCGCTATGGTAGCAGTGAATTTAGCATCTTGCTTGGTTTCGCCTTTGCCCGTGTAACTGTCTTTTGCAGAGGTATTAACCTGGCCACCGGAGCCTGCTCCACCAGTCAGGCCTAAAGTGGCGGATGTTAAATTAAAAAGACCCGTTACACCTTCATTTAAAGTTGAAGTCTTAGTCCCATCGGTTTCATCTTTATTATCTGCCGTTACGCTTTCTGAGATATTTATTGTTACAATGTCATTAAGCCGCTTTGCCTTTCTGTCCTCATAGAGGCTTGCCGTATCGGTGTACAAAGAGCCGTCCTGAGGACGTTTTTCTGAATCCCCGCCATAGTAGTACTTTGATGATTGAGTAGGGAGTTTACTGGCCGGCGATTGACAGCCATAGCTGGCCAAAAGTGAAAAGATTGCCATTATCATTAATAGTGTTTTCATATTCAGTGTTTCCATGTTTTTAGTTGTCCACAATTACAGTACGGCTGTCGATGACTTTGCCGAAGATTATTTTTTTAGATTTTGGGTTTGCAACTCTGATATACTGTCCCATAATGCCGTCTTCTTTCGCTATACCGCTCATGGTTATTGTAAATTTGTCAGCTTTGACCATCATAACAACCTCACGGCCTTTCTGAACAACCGGTGCTGTTTCAATAAGAGTGCTGGTAATAACCCGATTGGCTGGAATTGTGTGATTAACCATTTTCCCAACGATTAATGATGGATCAGTGATAGCGCCTGCAGGAATTCTTCTTATATCATACAGGGTTTTTGCAATATCGTCTAATGCAAGAACAGTGCCCTTTTTCAGAGGTCTCACATTAGCCATTACCCATGTACGTGCCGAAACATCCGCCTCGTAGTAATTGACGTCACCGGAGGAAAACTTCATTGCAAACATGGCTCTGCCTGGTATTGCACCGTTATATAAAACGACCTCAACAGGGGGCATATCGGGAAACTCTGCTGCAGGACTTACGCTTCTGACCTCCACATCAGGCCACGGATACACCTCCGTGACATAGGCCTTTACGGCATCCTCAGGGCTCCACACTGCCATAAGCATTGTTAAAATTAGAGTTGTCACCATGTCAAATTACCTCTTTAGATTATTAGCCGTCTGAAGCATCTCATCAGACGTTTGGATTGCTTTTGAGTTAAATTCATAAGCTCTCTGGGCAACTATCATGTTTACCATTTCATCAACTACATTAACGTTGCTGGTTTCCAAAAACCCCTGAGAAATCGAGCCAAAACCATTCTGTGAGGCAGTGCCCAAATCCACTGCTCCTGAGGCATCGGTCTCTTGATACAGATTTGAACCTATTGCCTTAAGACCTGCCGGGTTAACAAACCGTGCAAGCTCTATCTGTCCAATTTGGCTGTAGGTGGTCTGTGTGTTTTGAGTCACAGACACAATGCCGTCAGAGCTTATACTTAAGGCGGTAGTATCACTGGGAACGGTTATTTCCGGTTCAAGCGGGTAACCGGAATCGTTAACAATTTTACCATCCTTATCCAGTTTAAAGGCTCCCGAACGGGTGTATGAAATTGTGCCATCCGGCATTAGAATCTGAAAAAACCCTGTGCCATCAACTGAGAGATCCAGCTGATTCCCTGTATTTATAACATCCCCCTGCATAAATATTTTCCCAACTGCCACGGGCGCTACTCCAAGGCCTATTTGTTCACCGGTAGGCGATACCAATCCCTCTGCCGTTTGAGCGCCCGGGTTTATGATTGCCTGATACATCAAATCCTTAAACTCAGCCCGGCCTTTTTTGAAACCATACGTGTTTACATTAGCCAGGTTGTTTGATATTGTGTTAATATTGGTCTGCTGAGCAGTCATTCCCGTTGCCGCTATAAAAAGTGATCTTTGCATCCCCTGTGACCTCCTTATAAAAACCTATAAAGTATTAATAAGATGTTATATATTTGCCATGCCGGTAGTTACTTTACTGGTAGCTTCATCAAAAGACTGCATTACTTTCTGATGTGCCTCGTACTCTCTGTAGAGCTCTATCATGTTGACCATTTCCCGCACTATGTTGACATTTGACGTTTCAAGGTGGCCTTGCTCCACAGTTGAATTTGACGCAACAGGCGGCTCTTCTGAGGCAAAGGTGCTGTCGCCTTGTTTATAGACAGATGCCGGGTTTTCAAATTGCACAACCTGAAGCTTGTCTATTGATACGCCGTTTACTGAGACATTACCATCGCTGCTGATGTTGATATCCCCGTTAGGGATTCCAATAGGGCCGCTTGTGCCTTGAACAAGCCGTCCATCGGCAGTAGAAAGAAAACCCGCTGAGTTGACTTTAAAGTTACCGTTTCTTGTGTATTTGCCGCCGTCTAAAACAAAATAACCGGGCCCGTTTATGGCCGCGTCCAGTTGGTTGCCGGTGTGAATCAAGCCGCCCATTGAGCGGTCGGTATAAACTCCGGAGTGGTAGGTCATATCTCTTGCATCGTTGGGCTGTTCCATATCGTTTAACTCGGTAAGCAAAAAGTCTTTAAAGCCCATCCTGTCAAGTTTGTAACCATACGTGTTAGAGTTGGCTATGTTGTTGGAAACTAATTCCAACTCCTTCATTTTTGACACTGCCCCAGAGGCAGCTATATACATTCCTTTATACATTTTTCGTCGCTCTGTAAGTGTAAATTGCAAATACTATGCCAAATATATAACATCTTAATAATAAAGGTATTTTTGCTTTTTGCAGTTAATTCTAAGTCAGATTGACGGTACATTTTTTCTGAAAATGGGAAAAGTTTTCCGGAATATCAACATTGTGTTTATAATTTAGATTTATACTGATAATTTAGATTATAATATGCTATTAGGCAAGAGGAGGGAGTGGTATAAATGCAAAACATATTGATAGTTGATGATATGGTGGAAAATCTCCTTGTACTGGAAACTCTCCTTGATCAGGCAGACGTAAATATAGTAAGGGCGATAAATGGTAAAGAGGCGCTGTGGAAACTTCTAAGCGATGAGTTTGCCCTTTTAATACTTGACGTAAATATGCCTGAAATGAATGGCTTTGAGGTAGCAAACCTAATTAGAACCAACAAGAAAACCAGGACGCTCCCAATAATTTTTATAAGTGCTACAAACATAGATGAAGCATTTGTTTTTAAGGGTTATAATCTTGGTGCCGTAGATTATTTAGTAAAACCGGTCAACGATATAGTTTTAAAAAGTAAGGTAAGCGTATTTCTTAAACTTGACAAACAAAGGCGAATAATAATTGATCATTCTCAGCTACTGCGTAAAGCAAACGAGGAGTTACGGCTTCAAGGTGAAATTTTGGCTAACGTGTCAGAGGGTGTTATACTCATTAAAGCCTCAGATGGAACCATTGTGTTTACTAACCCAAAATTTGAGCAGATGTTCGGTTACAATGAGGGAGAGCTAATTGGCAGGAATATCTCTGTTGTTAATGCTCCCGGTGAGAAAACACCTGAGGAAACAGCAAGGGAAATTCAGGATTCATTGAACAGAAACAATGTCTGGCGTGGTGAACTGCGTAATATTAAAAAAACAGGTGAGATTTTTTGGTGTTATGCAACCGTTTCGACCTTTGACCACGCAAAGTACGGTAAAGTGTGGATAGCTGTACACAATGATATAACGCAAACTAAGAGAGCACAGGAGGAGGTAAAAACAGAGAGGGATAAACTTAAAAGAATAATGGAGAAAATGCAAGACGGCGTCATTATAACAAGCAAAGAATATGATATAGAGTACATTAATGACACCATATCAAAAGTGTTTGGTGATGTAAACGGACGTAAATGTTATGAGTATTTTCATAATGACACAAAGCCCTGCCAGCTGTGCAGAAGTGAAGAGGTGTTTTCAGGTAAAAGCATTGTCCGGGAGGCATATTCACCTGTAAGCAATAAAACATATTCGATCTTTGAGACCCATATTAATAATCTTGATGGAACATTGTCCAAGTTTGAAGTCTCTCACGATATTACGGATATTAAAAATGCTCAGGAGATAATGAAAAGAGAGCTGGATCTACAAAGCGCTATTGCAGAAGTATCAGGGGCATTATTATCTGCTGATAAAAGTATATATGATATAGCACAGATAGTGCACAAACAGGCTATGAAACTTACCTCAAGCGCTCACGGCTTTGTGTCCGAGGTTGATACAGAAACTGAGGAGGTCATAACACATGCTTTGAAAGGTTGTATTCCCTCCGGGCACATTCCATTGGAGAGGTTTCTTTCTACTCCTGCTGTGATTGGTGATACGCTTATTGGACAGATAGCTCTTGCTAACCCGGAGAAAGATTATACCGATGAGGATTTAAACATCATAAAACGTCTTGCAACAATTTATGCACTTGCAGTTGAGCGTAAACGAATTGAAGAGCAATTGAAAAACTTAAATAATCATCTTGGGGCAATGGTAGAGGAGGAGATCGAAAAAAGACGAACTCATGAGCAGATGCTGATTCAGCAGTCTAAGATGGCAGCCATGGGGGAAATGATAGGATTAATCGCCCACCAGTGGAAACAGCCGCTAAATGCTGTAGGATTAACGATACAGGATATAAGAGATACTTATGAGTACGATGAACTTAATGAACAATATCTCGATAAGTCAGTTGAATCCATGATGGCACAGTTAAGTTTCATGTCAAAGACGATAGATGATTTCAGGAATTTCTTTGTACCCTCAAAGTTAAAAGTCCGGTTTAATGTAAAGACAGCTATAGAGGAATTGCTGTCAATGTTTGCAAATATACTTATCAAAAACAATATAAAAGTTTCTGTGCAAACAGACAGCGATACGTTATTTAGTACTTTTGGCTATCCAAATGAATTTAAGCAGGTGGTGCTCAGTATTTTAAATAACTCAAGAGATGCAATTGCCGCCATAAAGACAAATGGCAGCGAAATCAAAGGTTGTATCACAATTAATATAGGTAACAACGAAGGCAAATCCAGGGTCATCGTTTTAATAGGAGACAACGGCGGAGGAATTGCCGATGATATTATAGGAAAAATTTTTGAGCCTTATTTTTCAACTAAAGAAACCGATGGCACAGGGATTGGGCTTTATATGTCAAAGACGATAATAGAGACAAATATGGGCGGCAGTTTAACAGTGCGTAATATCAGTGGCGGAGCGGAGTTTGTGATAAGTCTGGATGTTTATACGGTTGACCCCGGCAAATAGTTTTAGAATCAGGTAATTTCAATCCTCCTCAGGCCGTGTGCCGTAGTATCAGTTATATAATAAAGAAAACCACTGTGCTGACCGATAAGTGAGTATAGTTGCCTGATGATGGTTTTTATGCTAAAATTGAGTTAAGAGGTGTAAAATGGACAAAGATGCCATTGAAAAAGTCATAGGAAAAGTAAGAGAAGGGCTTAAACCTGAGGGCGGCGACATTGAGTTAATAAACGAAAAGGACGGGGTTTTATACGTCCGGTTAACCGGTTCCTGTGAGAGTTGTCCAATGTCGGGGTTAACTATGACAAACTGGGTAGAAAAAACGCTTTTAGAGGGACTTCCCGGATTAAAAGGTGTAAAGGCTGTCTGAGTATGCGCCGTTTACAGGTCGTTTCCCTTGTTGCTGTGTGTTTGCTCTTGTTAGTGCAAGCAGCAGCGGGGGCTAATGCCAAAAACGAAATTAAAGATGTACGGGTATTTTCTTCAAAACAATATACACGCGTAGTTATAGATCTGCTCACTACCCCTGTCTTTAAAGAAGGGGCTATCCCTGACGCTAAGAAAATTTACTTTGACCTGCAGGATGCCGTCCTGAGAGCAACGTCTGTGAAGTCTAAGGATGTATCTAATGCTGTCATTAAAAAGGTACGCTTAGGACAGTTTGACGCAACCACGGTAAGAATTGTTTTTGATCTCGACAACTACACTCAGCACAGGGTGTTTACCTTAACAGATCCTAACAGAATAATTATAGATGTATATGCTGCTAAGGAACAAACTGAACCTCTGCCTGCAGAGTCAAAATCAGGAGTCGAGGAAACCTCTGCAAAAAAAGACCAGCCATTAATTAAGGAAAAAACCAAAGCTAAGGAAAAAACCGAACCTTTGCCTTTTGAGGCTAAACCAGGCACCGATGGAACCGTTGCAAAAAAAGACCAGCCATTAGTTAAGGAAAAAACTAAAACTAAGGAAAAAACTGAACCTCTGCCCGCAGAGTCAAAATCAGGAGTCGAGGAAACCTCTGCAAAAAAAGACCAGCCATTAGTTAAGGAAAAAACTAAAACTAAGGAAAAAACTGAACCTCTGCCTTTTGAGGCAAAACCAGGCACCGAGGAAACCTCTGCAAAAAGAGACCAACCATTAGTTAAGGAAAAAACTAAAACAGGGGAGAAAGTTAAATCCGAGCAAAAGGCCAAACCAGAAGAGAAAGCTAAAGCTGAAGAGAAAGTTAAATCCGAGCCAAAAACCACAGATGAGGATGTGGCAAAAATTGAGGAAAAGGTCAAAGCTGAACTAAAGTCTAAACTTGAGGAAAAGCCTAAAAAATCTGACAAAGTTAAGACTGCCAGTCAAAAACACTCTGATAAGCCAAAGACATCTGTCAAAGATAAGGGGAAAAAGGGCAAGGACAGTGATATCGCAGTGCAGGAAATTGAGAAAAAAGTGGAGAGTGAGACTTTTACCCGTAAAAAGATAGTGATAGACCCTGGACATGGCGGCCATGACACCGGGGCCATAGGTGTAACCGGCCTTCAGGAAAAAGATGTTGTGTTAGAGGTAGCTAAAAAGACTGCCACTATTTTGAAAGAAAAATATATGTATGATGTAACCCTTACGCGCGATGATGACACGTTCATCTCCCTTGACGAAAGAGCCGCCATAGCAAATGGTAAAAATGCCGATTTGTTTGTCTCCATCCATGGCAATGCCAATAATTCCCCCTCGGTGCGAGGTTTAGAGACATACTTTCTCAACTTTTCTAACAGCGAGGAGTCAATGAAAGTAGCTGCCCGTGAAAACGACATCTCAGTAAAACGGATGAAAGAAGTGCAATCGGAACTGGGGCTTATTCTGGCCTCACTGGCACGTGAGACCAAACGTGATGAATCCCTCCGGCTTGCCCACTACTTACAAAACTCACTGTACACGTATCTGAGGAAAAAACATAAGGATATAGTGGATCATGGCGTAAGACAGGCGCTGTTTTACGTTTTAGTCGGTGCTAACATGCCCTCAGCCCTTGTTGAAATTTCATACCTTACAAACCCTGATGAGGAAAAGCGCCTGAAAACTGACCAGTACAAGGATGAAATAGCCGCCTCCCTTGCCGCAGGCATTAACAAGTACATGACCTCGCTGCCAGGAGCACCGGAGTATGCAAAGGCTGCCGGAGCCAAAAAGAGACTCAACTAATGATAAAAACCTGTTTTAAGCTCTCATTTTATTTATTATTCACTGTTTTAATTTTCACACTGTCTAATCTTAAGTTTTTTGTTGTATTAAGTGCAGTAGCCGGCTTACTCTGTCTGTTTTCTTCTGAAAAGCGCTATCGCGCGGGAGCTCTTCCCATAGGGTTGTTTCTTACCGCCACGTTTCTTAGTAACGCACTGTTTTCAGACGGATTATTAGTGGGCTCTTTCTTAGGAATATACGTATCTGAGGAGGGACTCAAACTTGCAATGCTGCGGACATCAAGAGTGTTTCTCATGATATTTGGCGCTAAGCTGCTTATGCTCTATGTAACAGCTGCAGAGCTCAGGGAGGCACTTGGTAAAATTCTGTCACCTCTTCGGAAACTAAAAATTCCGGTTGATGACTTTATGGAAATCCTCACTCTTACCATGCTTGCAGTTCCGCTTTTAAAGACCCACTTAGTGGAATCATTTAAGGCAAAAGACGCTCAAAATACAAACGGCAGCCTGATGGCTAAAGCCCGCACTGCTGCCTCATTACTGGTTCCCACACTGATAATGATTATAACCTCACCGGAGATAATTTTCAAAGAAACCAAGACCCTTTAGGGATTTTTCACTACATAATTAAAAGTAAGGAGACGCATAAGACTATGGAAGGTTTTGTGATTAAAAATGCACTTGTTTACGACGGTACGGGAACAGCTCCGGTAAGGGCTACAGTAGGAGTTAAAAACAGTAAAGTGTCGTTTGTCTCAGAGAGTTTTGTAAATAACGGGCTACATTCAATTGATGCAGAAAATATGGCACTGGCCCCAGGCTTTATTGATGTCCACAGCCACTCGGATTTCAGCATTTTTAATTACCCTGATGCAAAATCCAAGCTCCTGCAGGGAGTTACAACGGAGGTAAACGGTAACTGCGGCTTTTCTGCCTCCCCTATATTAAATGACGCCAAAACACAGATGGAAAAAGAGTTCACATCCTGCGGGATAGAAACGCGTTGGGAGAGCAGGGCTCAGTACACAAGTTCGCTGGCGGAGTTTCCAATTGGCTTAAACATTGCCACTTTGACAGGGCACGGTAACATAAGGGGCTCTGTAATGGGCTACGAAAACCGCAAACCAACCGGCGACGATCTCAATCAGATGGCCGATGCCTTAAAAGAACAAATCAACCTCGGATGCCGCGGAATGTCCACAGGGCTTATTTACCTTCCCGGGGCTTTTTCTGATAGCACCGAGATAATTGAAATAATAAAACGTTCCGGATTAAAAAATATAATTTATGCCTCACACATGAGAAGCGAGGGCGACAAGCTTCTTGAGTCTATAGAGGAAACCCTTGAAGTGGGACGGCAAACCGGAGTAAAGGTTCAAATTTCACATCTTAAAACATCCGGCAAGCGCAACTGGCATAAGATCGGGGATGTTATTAAGGCTATCAGGCAGGCCTCTGCAGATGGCATACGAGTGACCTGTGACCGCTATCCATACAGCGCCTCTCAAACCTCACTGGATGCCGTGCTTCCCTCGTGGATTTATGAGGGCGGTGATGAGGCTGAATTACAAAGGCTTAGAGACAAGCAGTATATCCTCCGCCTGAAAGAAGAATTGGCACACATTGTCAGTGATTTATCCTATTGGGACTCTGTTATGGTGTCAACAGTAAAAAGCGATAAGAATAAGTATATGGAGGGTAAGACAATTGGGGAGCTGTGCCGGATAAAACAGGAGAAACCGCTTGATTTTACTGTGGCACTTCTGATAGAGGAACAGTTAAAGGTGGATGCTATTTATTTTTCCTTAAGTGAGGATAACTTAAGGGAAATCCTTCAGCTTCCTAATTGTATGGTTGGCTCAGACAGTTCGTTAAAGTCAATGGATAGCACGGGGGGCGGCAAGCCGCATCCGAGGGGTTTTGGGAGTTTTCCCAGATACATAAGAAAGTATGTTTTAGATGAGGCCCTGATGCCGCTTGAGACAGGAATAAGAAAAATTACAGCCACCCCTGCTGAAACGTTTAATCTTAATGGGCGCGGAATAATAAGAGAGGGTGCTTACGCAGATTTAGTCATTTTTTCTGTATCGGACATAAAAGATTGCGCAACATATGAAGCACCTCATACACCTCCCTCAGGAATACGCTACGTGTTTGTTAACGGACAGATGGCTGTAAACGAAGGCGTCTTTACAGGAACAAAGGCTGGTATGATATTATAGCGTGGTACAGGTTAACAAATTTTATATAGTTTCCCTTGTAATTCTGATTTTAGTATTTGGGTTTCTGAGTTATCAGGTTATGGAGCCGTTTCTTACGGCCATAGCCTGGGCTCTGGTTTTAGGGATAGTGTTTTATCCGCTTTTTTTGTTAATAGGCAGGGTAGTTAAGTGGAGGATTGGGGCATCTCTGATAACACTTTTCATAATTGTTTTTATGATAGCAGGACCAATTTTTTACATGTTTATGCTGATGGGAAAAGAGGTCAAACTTCTTATTGAGTACTTAAACGATACCAACTACGAAAGCATTACCCATGTGTTTACACTAAGGCCTGTAACATGGTTTCTTGAGCATGTGCATGTTAAGCCGCCAAACAGCGATTTAGACATAAAAACTCTGATTAATGAAAACGTGGTAAAAATCGGGCAAAACATCATGCCTCACCTTACGTATGGAGTCAAAAATATTTTTATTGGGATTTTAAACTTTACGATAATGGTATTTACCTTGTTTTTCTTTTTCATAGACGGCCCGCGCTTTATAAATAAGATAATGGCACTCTTGCCTTTTTCCAAAAGCCACAGGGCACGGCTCTCCAAAGAGATAAAGGACATGGTCATATCGGCCATATACGGGGGCGTTGTAGTGTCGTTTTCACAGGGCATTGTGGCGGGGTTGGTATTCTATTTTTTGGATGTTAAAGCACCGGTGCTTTTGGGTACGTTTACAGTTTTGATGTCATTTATACCGGGCGGCGCTGTAGCAGTGTGGGGAGTGGTGGATATTATACTTTTCCTTAACGGCTCCTACACTCACGGGATTATACTTTTGCTTGCAGGCATTTTTGGCATTAGCATGATTGACAACATTGTCCGGCCGATAATTGTAAGCGGGAGAACTAATGTGCCGGTGTTGATTATATTTTTTGCAGTCATTGGAGGCATCAAAGAGTTTGGAATGGTTGGGATAATAATGGGCCCTCTGGTGCTTGTGCTGTTCGTATCGCTTGTTGAAATTTTCAGAACAATTGAAGAGGAAAACGCAACCTGACAAGAAAACAAAAGTAGGTTGTAAGGGACAGGTAAAAATTATTTAACGGGGTTAGGAAATGGTTGTTAACTCTTTAAGTTTAATGGCCTCATCCTGTGTGTTCAGAGCATCAACGATTTCGTCAATTGCGCCCTCAAGAATAAGGTTTAGCTTGTGCAGAGTCAGACCGATTCTGTGGTCTGTTACCCGGTTTTGCGGAAAATTGTAAGTTCTTATGCGTTCACTTCGGTCGCCTGTACCGACCTGAGATTTTCTGTTGTCAGCGCGTTCTTTCTCTATCTTTTCCAGCTCCATATCATAAAGCCTCGAACGGAGAACTTTCATCGCCCGTAATTTGTTTTTAAGCTGAGAACGCTCATCCTGGCACTGCACTGTTACACCTGTTGGGATGTGGACAATTCTGATTGCCGAATATGTGGTGTTGACTCCCTGGCCGCCTGGGCCTGAGGAGCAAAACGTATCGACTCTTAAATCCTTTTCATCAATCTTAAAATCTATCTCCTCAGCCTCCGGCAGCACTGCTACAGTGGCAGCCGAGGTGTGAATCCTGCCCGATGCCTCAGTCACCGGCACCCTTTGTACTCTGTGCACGCCGCTTTCGTATTTTAGGCGGCTATAAGCGCCCTTGCCAGATATTCCTGCAACCATCTCGCGGTTGCCGCCCAGTCCTGTCGGGTTAGAGTCTATAACGTCCACTTTCCAGTTCCTGCCCTCAGCGTAACGGCTGTACATTCTGAATAAATCTGTGACAAAGAGGGCTGCCTCCTCGCCGCCCGTGCCTGCCCGTATTTCAAGCACCACACTTCTTTCATCGCGTGGGTCCTTAGGCAACAGCATGAGTTTAAGATTATTTTCAAGCTCAGGCCTCTTTACCCTTAGCTCCTCTAATTCATCTTTAGCCAGTTCCTTGAAATCATCATCCGAAGCACTCCGAAGCACCTCCTCAGCCTCCTCTATATCAGAAAGCACCTTTTTATATTCCGTGATTTTTCCTACTATTGGCTCAAGATCGGAACACTCCTTTGAATACTTAAGGGAATCCTTGTGGGATGCCATCACCTCAGGCTCGGCAAGCTTACTGCGTAGCTCCTCATACCGTGTCTCTATGCTTTTAAGTTTATCGAGCATTAATCGCTCCGCCAGTTTCCGGCAGTACCTCTAAAAGAGCGCGCAGAGCTACCTCAACCTGTGAGTCATCAGGCTCCTTTGTTGTTATGCGCTGCAGAAGCAGCCCCGGTGCTATCAAAAACCGTATTAACGGATTTGAACTCATTTTAGCTGATAATCTGAGAGTTTCATAAGAAATTCCGGCTATCAACGGTATCATAACCACTCTTGAGGCAAATTTCATATAAAAACTCCACTCTTTTGGTATCAATGAGAAAATCAGTATGCTCATAATCATAACTATAAACAGAAAACTGGTGCCGCATCGAGGATGATGTGTGCCAAATGGCCGTATCTCATCGAGCGTCATACCGGTTTTTGCCTCATACGCAAAGATAACTTTGTGCTCGGCACCGTGATACTCAAAAATTCTGCGCATATCTTTCCACAAGCTGACACCATAGACATAGATGATGAAAAACACCACTCTTACCACTCCATCCACAGCGTTAAACACAAAGGAGCTGTCATTAACGGCTGGCACAAAAACTCCCATCGCTTTGGTCAGATACAAAGGGAGATAGAGAAACATCCCTATTGCAAGCACAAAAGCACTGACCATGGTAAGCAGCATAGACAGAGGTGAGATCGGTTTATCGTCACCCTCATAAGCCTTAGCGGCTGAGTACTCAATTGCCTTTATGCCAAGGACAAGGGACTGCAAAAGAGCCACAACCCCGCGTAGCACGGGCAATTTGAGGAGCTTTGGTAAAGGCTTAAGTTGCTCCTTCTTAACATGAATCTCCCCTTTAGGATCCCGCACGGCAACCGACCACAGATCCTTTGATTTCATCATCACGCCCTCAATAACAGCCTGACCGCCTATTTTCATATGTGTGTACCGCTATTTTTTTGTAGTTGCGTACTTCCTCCTGAATTTCTCCACACGCCCTTCGGCATCTACGATTTTTTGTTTACCTGTGTAAAACGGATGACAGGCGGAACAGATATCCACTGTTATTGTTGGCCGTGTTGACCTTGTCTCAAAAGTACTGCCACAGGCACACGCCACCTTCGCTACATTGTACTTCGGATGTATTCCTTCTTTCAACTTATTAATACCTCCACAAGAATTTTTCCAACCATTATTGTAACACATTTATTGTTAAAAGTAAATAAAAAGGGAAAGGACTCTGTCCTTTCCCTTAGACCCCTACCTGCAAGGGAGCCAGCTCCCTTGCAGGTAGGTTTTGTTGAAGCGATTTTTATATGTAGGGGCTGCCCCCTGTGGCTGCCCAGATTAAAGAATTTTTTAACCGGCGTTCCGCCGCTTAAAAAGTTTCAATGAGAGCTCCGCCCTCAAAACAGACGAGCAGATTAAAAAAATTTAATTACTAACTACTGTTCCGAAAGAAAATCCAGTAATGACCCAGTGGAAATGTTATTACCGCTGTATCTGGTATTATAACTCAAAATACTCTCTTATGGCATTAATGCCCTTTGTTGCTATCTCTATGGGCGGGGTTATAAGAGGGTTATCTTTGACGTTAAAATGTTTAAGGTTTTTAAGATTTCCAATCTCGGGGGGAAGCTGCGTTAGTTGGTTTCTACCAATATTAAGAATTTGCAAGTTAGTGAGGTTTCCAATTTCTGGAAAGAGCTGTCTTAGTTGGTTACTAGAAATAGAAAGCGTTTGCAAGTTAGTGAGGTTTCCAATTTCTGGAGAGAGTTGCCTTAGCTGGTTATTCTCTATCCAAAGTATTTTTAAGTTATTAAGATTTCCAATCTCGGTGGGCAGCTCATTTAGTTGGTTGTTATGAATATCAAGGTGTTGCAAGTTAGCGAGGTTTCCAATCTCAGGGGGAAGCTGCCTTAGTTGATTGTTATAAATATAAAGAAATTGCAAGTTAGTGAGGTTTCCAATTTCTGGAGAGAGTTGCCTTAGCTGGTTATTCTCTATCCAAAGTATTTTTAAGTTATTAAGATTTCCAATTTCGGGGGGCAGCTCATTTAGTTGGTTGTTATCAATATCAAGGTGTTGCAAGTTAGCGAGGTTTCCAATCTCAGGGGGAAGCTCATTTAGTTGGTTGTCAGAAATAGAAAGTGTTTGTAAGTTATTAAGATTTCCAATCTCAGGGGGAAGCTCATTTAGTTGGTTGTCAGATATAACAAGTGTTTGTAAGTTATTAAGATTTCCAAGCTCAGGGGAGAGCTGCGTTAGTTGGTTCTTAGATATAACAAGTGCTCGTAAGTTAATGAGTTTTCCTATCTCTAAGGGAAGCTGCTTTAGTCGGTTCTTAGAAATATCAAGAAATTGCAAGTTAATGAGTTTTCCTATCTCTGGTGGAAGGCTTGCGATTTCTTTATCTGATAAGTCTAACTCAGTTGCATTGTCTTCATATGCTTTATTGATTACTTCTAATAGTTCGTTTTCATTCATTTTTCCCAAGCCCCCTTAAATATAGTACTGTTATACCACGTTATTACGATCCAGACGTTGAGATGGTCTTTGACAGAATGCTCCTAAGCAGAAGTAGCGCTTTCTTTGCCGATTCAAATCGTACTCTTTCCCTGTCTCCCGGAAACTGGCAAGTCAGAACCTCCTCCTGTCCATTAGAACTTTTAACAGCAAAACATACCTGTCCGACCGGTTTTTCATTGCTGCCTCCGCCTGGACCGGCTACTCCAGTTACTGATACACTCAGGGATGCTCCCGTAAGCTCCATTACCCCTCTTACCATCTCAAGAGCGGTCTCAGAGCTTACTGCCCCGTGGTTTTTTAAAGTTTCGGATGAAACACCAAGCACCTTCTGCTTTAAGGCATTACTATAGGCAACAACTCCTCCCAAAAAAACCTGAGAGCTGCCGGATATGGCCGTTAAAAACCCTGCTATCATTCCTCCTGTGCATGACTCGGCTGTTGATATGGTGATTCCCTTTTTAAGCGCATCACTTATAATGTCGCTACAGAGCGCAATTACATTTTCTACCTCTTCTTTAGGTATGCCTGAAATCATTGTTTACCTCCAGATATTCTTCTCAGATTATTCATAGCTGATATATAATAAGGATCTATGGAAAGGGCTTTCTTAAAGTAAATCTCGGCACCTTTTATGTCTCCCTTTGACATAAGGATAACACCCAGTCCGTTATAAACGTAAGGGGAGTTGGGGCGCAAATTATCTGCAATGGTATAATTAAATATAGCTTCATCGAATTTTCCCATACGGACATACACATTGGCCAAATTTACGTATGCAGGAGGATAATTCCTCTCTATCAGGATTGATTTTGACAGCACTATTTCAGCCTCATCATACATTTTCCTTGTCATATAGGCTGCGCCAAGGTTACTGAGAGCTATGTAGTTATTGTGCGTCACCTCGATTGCGTGCTCAAAGAGCTTTATGTCAGTTTTCCAGAAACTAACCTGTTTGTGCGCTGTGAAGGTAAGAAATATGGTGATTCCTGCAAATACTGCTGCAACTATAATCTTTCGTACTTTGTCTGAAAATACAGGAACTGCCATAGCTGCCGCTAAAAAAAGTCCAACTGACGGGATATATGTGTATCTGTCAGCCATAGATTGCGATCCCACCTGCACAAGACCTATTACCGGCACAAGAGTACCTGCAAACCAAAACCAGCCTGTAAAAAATGCCGGCGCTTTTTTAGCATAAATTATAACTAATGCTGTCATAGTTACAAAAAATGAGATTGCTATTAAAGTCTTAACTATTGGCGCCGGACGCTCTATCGTGTATATGGCTGCCATGTTTGTTGGATACACCAGCTTTACGAAATATGACAAATACGCAATAAAGGCATTTTTTAGGCGATCATCAATCGGCAGGTATTCAAGCTTTGCCATAACTTCACCGGTGTTTTGAGCATAAAACGTCACAACGGAGAAAATGGCAGAAAGGACAAACATCGGAATTTTCTCGGTAACTAACGGTAAAAGCTGTTTAAACCCACGCTCAGATTGAAATCTCCGAAGAGGCCAATAATCAAGCAGCAACAGCGCAAATGGCAGCGTTACGGCCATAGGTTTTGACATCAGGGCAAACGCATACAGAGCCGTTGTAAGAACCAGAAACGCCCTCTTACGGCTCTGTGCATAATGGCTATAGGAAAGCATTGTCAGTATCCAGAAAAATCCGCAAAGCACGTCCTTTCGTTCAGCCACCCAGGCTACCGACTCAACGTGCATTGGGGTAACGGCAAACATCACAGAGACAAACGCTGCTCTCCACTGTGAAGCAAGGAGTTTGCTGAATAATATAAACAACAAAACGGCATTAAACAAGTGCAAGATCAGATTTGTGAAATGATGTCCTCCGGGTTTAAGTCCATACAGTTGCACATCAATCATATGCGTAATAAGGGTCAGCGGGAGCCAATTGTTGTCAACTATTGTGGTAAATGCCCACTTTATGTTTTCAACACTTAAGCCTTTCATTACATGGATATTCTGCGCCACGTACTTTGGGTCGTCATAGTTTATGAAATCAAAATCTTTTACCTGAATGTATATAAAAAGCGTAAGAGCAATTGTGGTTAGGACGATTATATCAGATACTTCAAGCGGAAACCACCTGTGTTTTGTTATTTGTACAGTTTCAGTGTTTTGCATTTTTGTTTCCCATTTCTTTTATTTTACTTTGTGCAGCCTCTAAATTTTCACGGGCTATGCTGAAATACGGATTTAAGTTAAGAGCCATTATAAAACTCCTCTTAGCATCCACTGCTTTTCCCTCTGCCATATAGGCCATACCCATCCCGTTTAACGCCGTATAAAGCAGCGGGTTTTTCTTTATCGCCTCGTTATAATAATAAATAGCGTCCGTAATATGGTTTTCGTTTAACAGTACGAATGCAAGGTTTATGTGAGATTGCACATAATCAGGGTTTATTCTTATAGCCTCACTGAGGTACTGTTTAGAAAGTGAAAAATTCCCCCTTAAAGCATAAGCTGTGCCAATGTTGTACAGTGCCACATAGTTACCCTGAGTAACCTGTGCAGCGTGTCCAAACAGTGTGAAATCATCTTTCCAGTAATGTACCTGTTTTTTAGAAACCACGCTAAAAATTATTACAACAAGGGTTATAGCTAAAAACAGCATAGCTGTTTGCCTGCTGGTTTTTGGTTTAGGGAGTGACATAGAGAGCATAATGAAAAGCCCAATGTACGGGATATAAGTGTATCTGTCTGCCATTGAATGAAGCCCTATCTGAACAACTCCTGCTACCGGAAACAGTGTGCCAAGATAAAATAACCAACCTGTCAAAAGCCACGGGGATTTTTTCACATTCTTTAGTGAAACTATAGTTACAATGGCTAATACTGCTACCGATAAAAGAACATGGCTGAGGGGAATGGCTTTTTGAAGCGGATACAGAGGTGAAAGGCCATGTGGGTAAAACATTATATAAACATATTTTACATACGTTACAATAGCATTTTTAAGCCTTAGGACAAGAGGGATCGCCTCAAAGGGTTCATCTGAGCCAATCTGAATCCTGTAGGTAATAAAACTCGATACAGCCGAGAAAATAAAAAATGGAATTTTCTCTGCAATAAGCCAAAATAACGATCTACCTTCATTAGCGGTGCTTGTGAAATTAAAGCGCCTGAGCGGCCAGAAATCAAACAGTAGAAGCACAAAAGGAAATGTGACAGCCATAGGTTTTGACATCAGTGACAGTACAAAAAAACACAGAGCACAAAGATATCTTTTAGTGTGGGGCTTTTTAGCATACAAAACATATGAAAGCAGGGCAAGCATCCAGAAAAGCGTACTCAGCACGTCCTTTCTTTCGGAAATCCATGCGACAGATTCCACATGCGCCGGGTGAACGGCAAACAGGGCTGCAGTAAAAGCGCTCGCAATTAAATTACCGGTCATTAGCTGCACAATTACAAAGAGAAGTATTGAGCTTGCTGTGTGGAGTATTATGTTTGTTATATGATGTCCGCCAATGTTGCTGCCATAGAGGGACACATCTGTCATGTGTGATATAAGAGTAAGCGGAAGCCAGTTGCTGTCAACAATTGCCGTAGCTACCCACATTAACGAATGGCGGTTCAAACCCGACAGAACAATACGGTTTTGGCTTACATAGAGGTTATCGTCATAGTCAACAAATCCAAAGTGCGTAGCCTCGGAATATATAATTAATATTGCCGTAATCAGAAAAAAGCAAACTGCTGTCTTAGTATAAACTGAGCGTTCCATCACTTATATTATCACTTTTCTAAGATCTATTAATTATACCAATTATTGGATACTTTCTTTTTTCGAAACCCTGACATTTTTAGATTAGCACTACAATAATAATAAAAAATTTTTAGATATTTTTTTTAGCTCAATTTATGATATTGTTTTTATGCAGGGGTTAGTAACTTAAGTCACGATGAAACGCCACAAAAAACAGCTATTGAAGGAGGTACAATAATGGCATTTTCAAGGAGAGAGTTTATAAAAAGAGCTGCTGCCGTGTTTGCTGCAACAACATGTGGTATAGCAGTGCCGGCTGAGCTTCTTGCTGAGGCAAAAAGCACGGAGGCTAAGTGGAAATGGGATAAAGCCGTGTGCCGCTTCTGTGGTACCGGATGCGGCATAATGGTAGCTGTAAGTAACGACAAGGTGGTAGCCGTCAAAGGTGATATCAATGCACCTGTTAACAAGGGATTAAACTGTATAAAGGGATACTTTAACGCAAAAATTATGTACGGAGCAGACAGGTTGTCGGAACCCCTTATGAGGATTAATGAAAAAGGACAGTTCGATAAAAAAGCCAATTTCAAACCGGTTACTTGGAAACGTGCCTTTGACGAAATGGAAACACAGTTTAAGAAGCACTACAACACGCTGGGGCCTGATGGTATCGCTATTTTTGGCTCCGGACAGTACACAATTATGGAGGGTGTGGCTGCGGTAAAACTGATTAAAGCAGGTTTCAGGAGTAATAACATAGACCCCAATGCACGCCACTGTATGGCATCAGCCGTGGTCGGCTTCATGCAGTCATTTGGAATTGACGAACCTGCCGGTAACTACGACGACATGCACCACGCTGATTCCATAGTCCTGTGGGGGGCAAACATGGCAGAAATGCACCCAATTTTATGGTCTAAAATAACCGATAGAAAATTAAGTGACAGAAAGAATATAAAGATTGTCAATCTCTCCACATATACAAACCGATGCTCAAATATTGCCGATCTGGAGATTATATTTAAGCCAAATACTGACCTTGCAATCTTAAACTATATAGCCAGAGAAATAGTGTACAACCACCCAGAGGCCATAGACCAGGAGTTTGTGAGTAATAACTGTGCTTTTGTAACCGGCCCGGTAGATATTGGCTATGGCATGAGAAACAACCCAAAGCATCCGTCGTTTGACCCTAAAGAGCAGGATACGGTTGCCAAAGAGGTATCCAAAGTAATTTCCGAAAATGAGGCGACAGCGCTTTCTGCTCTTGGTATAAAAGCAGGGGACACGATGGAGATGAAAAACACAAACAACGCTATGAAGCACTGGGTAATAAGTTTTGAGGATTTCAAAAAAGGCCTTGAACCATACACTCTCGACTATACGGCAAAACTTGCCAAGGGCAGGTCAGACGAATCACTGGAGGATTTTAAGAAAAAACTACAGGCATTGGTAAATATATATACGGAAAAAGGGGGAAAGGTCACAAGCTACTGGACGATGGGCTTTAACCAGCACATAAGGGGTTCATGGGTTAACGAGCAGATCTATACCGTACACCTGCTTTTAGGAAAGCAAGCGGCACCTGGTAACGGGGCATTTAGCCTTACCGGACAACCTAGCGCCTGCGGCACAGCCCGTGAGGTAGGCGTGTTCTGCCACAGGCTCCCTGCGGATATGGTTGTTGATAACCCAAAGCACAGGGAAAGAAGCGAAAAGCTTTGGAACATTCCCGATGGTACGCTTAATCCGGTAGTTGGATCACACTATACAAAAATAATGAGAGACCTCGAAGACGGTAAAATCAAATGGGCATGGGTTCAGGTAAATAACCCATGGCAAAATACCGCCAACGCAAACCACTGGATAAAGGCAGCCAGGGAGATGGATAACTTTATAGTGGTATCTGAGGCATATCCGGGCATATCGGCAAAGGTTGCCGACCTGATACTGCCCAGTGCCATGATTTTTGAAAAGTGGGGAGCCTATGGAAATGCAGAAAGAAGAACTCAGCATTGGAAGCAGCAGGTAACCCCTTACGGCAAATCCATGTCCGACACGTGGCAGTTAGTTGAGTTTTCAAAGAGGTTTAAGCTTGAAGATGTATGGAAAGAGCATAAGATAAATAAAGATGTGACACTTCCCGACGTTCTCTCAAAGGCCGCTGAGATGGGTTACAAAAAAACCGCCACTCTGTATGATGTGTTGTTTGCAAATAAGAAAGCCAGGCAGTTTAAGTGGCCTGACCCAGTAGGGAGAAACACTCTAAACTCCGAGGCTGCCGGAGATAAGAGAAACGTGGAAAACTTCAAAGGTTACGGGTTTTTCCTGCAGAAATACCTCTGGGAGGAGTACAGGTCCTTTGGCATAGGAGAGGGGCATGATCTGGCGGATTTCGACACATACCACAGGGTAAGAGGGCTTAAGTGGCCTGTTGTGGATGGAAAGGAAACGCAATGGAGATTTAATTCCGAGTATGATCCGTATGCCAAAAAGGCAAACAAGGGTAAGTTTGTATTTTACGGTAAAGCCTTTAAAAGCCTGCCATCGGGAGACCTTAAAGATGTTACATCGAAAGAGATGGTGGATTTAACAAATAAGGCTAAAATCTTCTTACGGTACTATATGGAGCCTCCGGAGATGCCCACTAAGGATTATCCTTTCTGGATGACCACAGGCAGAGTGCTTGAGCACTGGCACAGTGGAACCATGACCATGAGAGTACCAGAGCTGTATCGCGCTGTGCCGGAGGCCCTTTGCTTTATACATCAAAATGATGCAAAAAAAGTTGGTGTAAAAGACGGGGAGCTTCTGTGGATTGAATCCAGACGGGGCAAGGTTAAGGCACGGGTTGAAACCAGAGGCAGAAATAGTATGCCGGAGGGTATTGTGTTTGTGCCATGGTTTGACGAAAACGTGTTTATAAATAAGGTAACACTGGATGCCACATGCCCGCTTTCTAAGCAAACCGATTTTAAAAAGTGTGCGGTTAAACTATATAAAGCGTAAACGGTTAAAAAAGGAAATGTGGGAATGACAGGAAGACGTAAGTTTCTCGAAAGGGTTGGAATTATGGCCTCGGCAGGGTTTCTTTGGATAAACCACCTGTTTGAAGCCAAAGCGGAGAGTCTTATATTAAGGCCTCCGGGAGCACGTCCTGAGCATGAGTTTATGTCTCTGTGTATAAAGTGCGGCCAGTGTGTGGAGGCTTGCCCGTTTCACACTCTAGCGCTTGCCGATTTTGGTTCCGGTAAGCCCACAGGGACCCCATACTTCATCCCGCGTCAGATACCCTGTAAAATGTGTAAAGACATCCCCTGTGTTCCGGCCTGTCCTACAGGAGCGTTAAACGCAAAAACTGTAAGTACCCCTGATGGTAAATTAAGCATTAATCTAGCACGGATGGGACTTGCCGTTGTTGACCGCAACACGTGTGTTGCCTTCTGGGGGCTTCAGTGCGATGCCTGCTACAGGGTCTGCCCACTTATTGACAAGGCCATAACGCTTGATCTGCACAGAAATGAACGAACCGGTAAGCACGCATTTATTGCCCCTATTGTTCAAAGCGAGCACTGTACCGGCTGTGGAATGTGTGAGCGGGCATGTATTAACGAGAAAGCCTCTGTTTACGTCCTGCCGCGCCACATTGCATTGGGTAAGCCTAACAACAGATATTTAAGAGATTGGAAAGAGTCCGGGGAGGAGCCTCAGGCTTTACCAACGCCTGATGCAAGCCAAAGGAAAGCCAAAGATGCACTGGATTATTTAAACAGAGGGTTTTAGTATTACTATGCTCAGACAATACAGATACACGATATTAAGAAGACTCTCTCAACTGACCATACTGAGTTTTTTTATTATGGGCAGCATATATGGGCTAAAGGTGCTCAGAGGGAATTATTCCTCAGCCAGGGTGTTTGATGTTTTAACGCTGTCTGATCCTTTTGCAGTGCTTCAAAGCCTTGTAACCGGAAATATTGTCGGCAAGCTTGCCCTGACTGGAGCACTCATTGTTGCATTATTTTATGCAATAATCGGGGGCAGGGCCTTTTGCGGCTGGGTATGTCCTATGAGCCTCATCACGGGAATTGGGAATTCGATTCGGAGGGCGTTTGACATAACTTTTTCTTATAATGCTGACAACAATACCCGGTACTTGTTTCTTATTCTTGCTCTTATTGTGTCGGCAATAGCAAAGGTGGCGGCATTTGAGTGGATAAGTCCCATAGGGGTACTTCACCGCGGGGTTATATTCGGAATGAGTTACGGATGGATGTTGATAGCGTCTGTTTTGGTTTTTGATGTGTTATTGGTACGTAACGGGTTTTGCGGCCATTTGTGTCCTCTTGGCGCATTTTATGCGCTCATTGGCCGGGGCAATTTGATAAAACCGTACTACAATCTCAGCAAATGCACTTTGTGCATGAAATGCCTGAAAGCATGTCCGGAAAAGCAGGTGCTTAACATGGTTAGCCACAAAAGCTCTTTGGTAAAATCAGGCGAGTGCATACAGTGCGGACGATGTATAGAGGTTTGTGATGACAATGCAATAACGTTTAAAAGCAGATTTTCAAAATAATAAGGAGGAAATATGAAACCAAAAAACACACGGGCTTTTGTAAAGTTGATAGTGGGCTTTGTTATAGTGCTTATGGCATTACCGGTTTGTGCTGGACAAAACTCTGTCTCAGAAGACGAAATGGGTTTAAGAAAACATTCTCTATTTGATGAAAACAATGTTCAGAGTATAGAAGATAAGACGGTAAAACCTCCTCCCGGACAAAGCACAAGGTATGACCGTTCATTTGAAAACAGTCCTCCCCTTATACCTCACAACATAGAGGGATTGAATGTTATTACAACTGAACAAAATTTGTGCATGGGCTGCCATATGCCTGAAAACGCAAAAGCCGTTAACGCAACCCCTCTTCCAAAAACACACCTTCTTACCTCTGACAGCACCAAACTGGACGGTAATACTTATAACTGTGTCCAGTGCCACGTACCTCAATCCGATGCCAAACCTCTTATTGATAATGAATTCACACGGACTTTCAGAAACAAGAAATCCCGCACCAGTTCAAATCTCTCGGAAATCCGTAAAGAGGGGATAAATTAGAGTGGAAATTTCCAGTTTGGTAGTAAAGACTGCTCCTGAGCATCTCAATGAGGTGCTCAGGACACTGGAATCCTTTGGAGGGTGCGACATACATTTTAATGACGAAAGCGGAAAAATTGTAATCACTATCGAATCATCTTCAAATGATGAAATGATAAAGAAAATGCAAGAAATCATTGATATTAAACACGTTGTAACTGCGGACCTTGCTTATACTTATTCCGATGAGAATCAATAAACTTATAAGGAAAACTTCAAAACTTGTCAAACCAACGTAACTTTTGCTATCTTTAAAGCAGACCAAAAGGAGTAGTTGAGTTGGCAGATACGAAAATAGAAAAGCTGGGCAAGTATGAAGTAAAAGAGGAGATAGGGCGCGGCAGCATGGGCGTTGTCTATAGGGGGTTTGACCCGTTTTTAGACAGAGAGGTAGCCTTAAAAGTGGCTCTCTCTGATATGATGCAAGATAAGCACTTCTCACAAAGATACAGCAGGATGTTTTTTAACGAGGCCAGAGTTGCCGGTATGCTTGACCACCCTAACATAGTACACGTTTATGATGCCGGAATGGAGGGCAGTTACAGCTACCTTGTCATGGAGTATATAAAGAGTGGGAAAACCCTGCGGGATTTTTCCAGAGCGTCTAATCTTCTGCCTCAGGAAAAGGTACTTGCCATAATATTTAAGTGCTGTAAGGCTCTTGACTACGCACACACGCTCGGTGTTATTCACAGAGACATAAAGCCAGGAAACATCATGCTTACAATGGACATGGAGGTTAAACTAGGGGATTTCAGCGTGGCTCAGATAGTTAAAGGCGATGAGACCCAGGTGGCAGGCTTTCTCGGCTCTCCGCTTTACATGTCCCCGGAGCAGGTTAAAGAAGAGGAGCTAACAAACCGCACGGATTTATATTCGCTCGGAGTGGTCATGTTTGAGCTTTTAACCGGAACCCCTCCGTTTAGTGGCGAAAATGTATCGAGCCTCATTTATAAAATAATAACCGAGTCCCCTGTTAATATCAGACAGATTAAACCCGACATACCAGAAACAATTGAAAATATAATTAAAAAAGCGCTAAGCAGAAACCCTGACGACCGCTACCAAAGAGGACTTGACTTTGCCGCCGATATAAGCCATGCCTATAGAACCCTGAAACACTCCGGACAGGGAATCAAGGAGCAGGAGAAATTTGAAAAACTAAAGAAACTCGATTTCTTCAGGGATTTTTATAACTCCGAGCTGTGGGAGGTTATAAAGGCCTCCGACTGGGTGGAGTTTGACGAGGAGCAGCGGATAATAACCGAGGGGGAGATAGACGAATCTTTTTACATCTTAGTCACAGGCGAGGTGTATGTAAAGAAGGGGGATAATGTCTTAGTTAAGCTAAAACACGGGGACTGCTTTGGAGAGATGGGGTATTTGTCAAAATCCCGCAGAACCGCAGATATCATCTCCTTTACACAGGTGTCTTTGCTTAAGGTAAATGGCTCGTTGATTGATAAGGCATCGGTACACTGCCAACTGAGATTCAACAGGGTTTTTTTAAGGACACTGATAGAGCGCCTGGCAAGAACTAGCGAAAAACTCGCCAAAGACCGTCCGTCAAGCACATTAGATTCGCAGTAAGTAAGAAAAAAGTCCAGGCTCTGAGTTATGTGTACAACAAAACGTTTGCAAAACATCTCACCGAGTGATATTCTATAAATATGAGCGACCAACTAAAAGACATAGAGATGCTCTATCGCACTGCCTTTGAAAAATATGGAGCTATTGCCCTGTGGAGCAGCCGCCCCGTGCCAAATCCAACCCGTGCCGATGCAATGGCTATTACTCGGGCTCTCAGGACGCATGGCGGTATGAACGGGCGGAGGCTTGCCGAACAAATTGAAGAGGCCTGCAGTGCCACTCACTAAGTTGCAATCCCACGTCCTGCGGATATTGGCGATGCAGCGCAGTCCGGATAGTTATATTGCTGGGGGCATTGCTCTTAACCGTGAGGGCCCTCGATTTTCAAATGATATAGATATTTTTCAGGACTCCGAGGATCGTCTTGAAACGGCTGCCGAGGCAGATGTTGCTGCCCTTAGTAAGGCAGGCCTTACGCTGAGCACCCTGAAAATCAGAACAGGCAAGCGCGAAGTCCTCGTTGAAGGGCTAAACGAAAAGATGATGCTTGAGTGGGTGGCAGATAGTGATTTCCGTTTCTTCCCTACACAGACAGATGAACTTTTCGGATATGTACTTCATCCGGTTGACCTAGCAACGAACAAAGCATCTGCGGCAGCAGACAGGCGTGTCCCGCGCGACGTGGTTGACCTTGTTACGATACATGAAACCATACTGCCGCTTGGAGCTGTAATAAGTGCAGCAGTTGGAAAATTCCCGGGCATGACTCCTGAGGAGATGCTTTCAGAAATCACAAGCCACAGCCGTTTTACGGCTGAAGAGTTCCGCGTATTGGCAATGGAACGGCCAATTGATGTCCCTGGCCTGCACAAACGAATCCGACGTATGTTAGAGGATGCAGAGGAGTTTATCAGCGCTTTGCCAAGTTCTGACGTTGGCGTGGTTTTTCTTGACGGCGACAGAGCGGTACAACCTGATTTGAACGCATTGAGCCGTTATCAACGCAACGCCGGAGCGCGTCGGGGAGTGTGGCCTTCAAGTCCTGACATCTTAACTGCTATGCTGGAAAAGTACAATCTGCCAAAGCCGCTATAAGCCTTAATTGGCCAAAAGGTACCACTACTGTCTTATCACCTCAACCCCACGTTTTTTAAGCAGATTAACCAGACCATTGTCTCCGATTAGATGTCCTGTGCCGACAACGACAAGGTAGTTTTCCGTTCCTTGCAGGAAATTTTCTATCTGTGGCAGCCAGTTCCTATTTCTGTCAATGATGAGTTTTTTATAAAGCTCCGGATAATCCTTAAAACTACTTAAGAGGACATCTTTAAGTGTGTCGTCATCTCCTGTAAGCCATGAGTTAACGACAGTGGAGGCTTCTTTTTCTGTCATTTCTATCTCTTTAATCGTTTGAAGGAGCAGCATCTCCTGCGTTTTTTCAGGTAAAGTGTTAAAAAGACCCAATTGATACTCTGCTGTTTCAAGCTGCATTATCTTTTTACCCTCAGCCCTGCTGCGCATCATAAAGTAGTTATCCACCCCATATTCCGGAGAAAAACCATAGCTTTGTAGTTTGACGCTATAAATCATCAGCGCTAAAAACCATGGCTTTGCAGTATTATACTTAGCAATATCAAGCCCTGATGACTCCACTTGCGCTTTGGCAATTTTGTAAGCTCCCGTTGATAAAACACCTTTAAGAGTTTTGCCGTTATGGTAAAACCCCTGCTGTTTTGTCAGAGACGCTATCCTCTGTCCCTGACCGCTGGCGCCAGTGTCAGCCTCTACAACAAGGATTTTGGAATCATTATAAGCATTTTCATAGGGCTTGCCAAGCGGATAGTTCTCTACCTTTAAGAAATGGATAGAACCCAGTAAATACACCGTGTTGGTTTTCGACTTTACTTTCCACAAACAGTTTTTGTCGCTAACGTGTGACGGCTCTTCTGAGTTTGCTCCCTGAGCCAAAAATATAAAAAAAACAATTAACCACAAACTATGCCACTGTTTTCTCATCTGTTATACGTTACCCTTATTAATTGATTTTTAGAATTCCGGTGCCCTTAGTAACATATCCTATGGTTTTATAAAACACGCCAGAGTTTTCAAAGGCATTCATGTTGTGTTTTCCGATAGTGATGAGAAGTCCTCCGGAGGTCTGAGGATCGGAAAAAATGTATTTTAAATGCTCAGGAATGGATTCACTAAATTGCACCCTGTTTGAAAAAAAGTTAAGATTCTTTTTTGCTCCGCCCGGGAAAATCCCCTCCTTTGCCAGTTCTACTGCGGTATCCATTACAGGCACACAGCCGGAATCTATGACAAAGTTAACGGCAGCCTCCTTTAACATGTTGCAGGCATGGCCTGTAAAGCCAAAACCGGTAACATCCGTGCATGAAGTAGCATCCGCATTAAGGGCAGCCACGGAGGCGGCACAATTCAGAGTCAGCATCCACTTTACTGCCTCCTCTATTTGTGTGTTGTTAAGCAGCTTTCGTTTCAGAGCAGTAGTTATAATTCCAATGCCAAGGGGTTTTGTTAATACAATGATGTCACCCTCTTTTGCTCCTGATTTCAAAAGGATTTTGTTTTTATCTACAGTGCCCGTTACGGAAAGTCCAAACTTTAACTCCGTATCCTCGAGACTGTGGCCGCCTAAGAGTGCAACCCCTGCTGTATTAAGCACACTTTGGGCTCCGCGCAGAACCTCCTTTAACACGTCAGTTTTGTAATCGCACAGAGGGAACGCGGCCACTGCCAACGCAGTTATAGGAGTGCCGCCCATGGAGTAAACATCGCTTAACGAATTAGTGGCGCTCACTGCTCCAAACGTGTAGGGATCATTTACCGGAGGTGTTATAAAATCCACCGTCTCAACAAAAGCCGTATCTCCGATAAGATACACTCCGGCATCATCACCGGGGCCTACCAGCACCTTAACGCGCAAGCCGCTCTGGAGGCTGTCTCCCAGTGAGCCTATCAAATCCTCCAGGTCCGCCGGACCCAGCTTTGACACTCACCCGGCTGCTCTAACTTTTTCCGTTAACTTGTAGTCCATTTTTCTCTCTTTTGGTTTATCAAGTTACACTTTAGCTGTGAGAAAATTTCTAAAATGTAAGCCCCTGTCTGATAAGAAGCATCTCTCCCAGAAAACTCCCCGGTCGAATTTCGCTGTTTTTAATGAGTTGCGCCTTATCCAGTTCATAGTGCTTAACACATGAGGCACAAATGTAAAACTTTGCGTCAAAATCATCTGTCAGAGTTTTTATCAGGTCTGAAATTAGCGAAAACTGATCTTTGTGCTGCCAGATAAGTGTCTCGGCAAATCCCTCTTTTGCCAAAAGCACCGCTTTATCCATCAAAAAAAAATCTACCACCGTACCGTAAGCTCTCATATTGACAGCAAGTTGAAACGCCCCCGCTACCGCATCCACACTGTCGTGGGAGTGGGTCATTATAAATACAAACTTCTTATCTGCATTTTCACTCAAGGCAACCACCTCCGCTCTTATGATTTTACATAGCTTAGTTATTGTGCATCTTTACGAGGAAAATTTTCAAGCAGATTTGAGTGCCTTTAGTGGTTAATTCCCTGCATTAATTTCCCAGCATTTTTACGAAACTTAGAAAAATCTCCATATCGTAATCCTCAAGTTGGCTGCGAATTATAGAAAGGGCCTCAAAGGAACCAAACGCCTTCTTATACGGACGTGCGGTGGTCAGTGCATCATAAACATCCGCCATGGCTACCACCTTTCCGGCAAAATGGAGATCCTCTGCCGCAAGTCCATGCGGATAACCCTTGCCCGTCATCTTTTCATGATGTTCGGTTAACGAGTAAATTGTTTCCTTTGAGATGTCTGAATGAAAGCTTAAGAGTTTTTTACCAATAAGAACGTGTGACTTCATTACTCTGAATTCGTCATCTGTCAGCTTGGTCGGTTTGTTTAGTATTGAGTGTGGAATCTTACACTTGCCTATGTCGTGAAGCATACCCCCCATTGCAAGGGCAAATATTTCGGTCTGCTTATTCATACCAAGACTTATAGCAAGGCCAACTGCTATTACACTTACATTTACACAGTGTGTGTAGGTATAGTAGTCAGACTTATTTATCGTAAAAAGTCCGTTAGTCAATGAATTGTTTTCCTGCATCGAGCTTACAATAGCATCTATGTTTTGCTGGCAATCTTTTAATTTCGTACCGGAGCGTGGGTCGGCAAGCAGCTCCTCCATCAACAGCTTTGAGTTTTCCTTCACCACCCTGTTTCTGATTAGCTCGGATGAACCGTTTGATGACTTTAAACTCATTAGCTCGGTAAGGTATCCCTTATATTTGGCTTTGTCATCACTGTGTATCAGGAAATCGCCCTCAACGGCTAATATTTCATCTGTGATGGGGATATCTTTACCTTTGAACATAAATAACTTCAAGATGCGCAAATCCCTCTTTATATACATAGGAAAGTTAACATAAGTACCCACAAGTAAAGTTGTCTTATCTATATGACTATAATTGTTAAATTCGCTGTAAAACTTATCGAGGTCCTCTTTTGTATATGGCAAGCCATCGAGTTTGTCCTCTTCGGAGCCCTTCTTATATAACACGGCCTCATCCATTTCCACATGGCCTTCAACATCCAATATTTCTTCTTTTTTTATGAATTTTATCTTATCCAGTTCTTTTGAGACATCCGTTTTCTCCTCTAAAACCTTGCTCTTGTCCGGATCTATAAAAACATATGAAATTCCAGCGTTCTTTAGCTTACTTATTTGTTCATCAGACCTTATAAGGAGACGATCGGTCAAAAACGGCGTTTTCTCCCACGCGACATCCGTCCCGTCAAGAAACATCCCTACCCTCAAATCACTTACACTTATTTTCTGTCTCATTTAATTCCCCCCAATCGTATAAACAGACTATGTACAGCGCTCATAGTGTGGCTGCATGCACTCCCCCTTAGCAAAGTGCAAATAACCGCATTGTATTATAACTTATTATAAATAATATGTGACTGTTTAGGAAATAATTTTTAAATAAATTTTTCATGGCATTAAATATTTTTTAGCCGCATATGTTATACCAATTCGAGACCGTTGCGAAATCCTCAAGATGTAGAATGATTATTTGCCAATTAAGGATTTTTTCAATTTACTAGTCCCTTAACCGTATTCTATATTTTGGTAAAACAAAAACACGCCAAATTGCCTTATAAAGAAATTCGCCGACCTTGAACTTTGGTGTTGCTTTAGGCTAAACTTTAATTAACAAATAACCGCAAAAGAGGAGGGAAAGTATGCAAACTGTAGTAGCAAAGGGTATAACACACGGTGTCTATGTTATAACAGTAAACGCTGGCGGTAAGATTAACGGCATGACCGCAAGCTGGGTCTCACAGGTGTCTTTTAATCCTCTGATGTTAATGGTTTCGATAGCTCCGGGCAGGTATTCAAATGAATTGATAAAAGAGTCAGGGTATTTTGCAATAAATGTCTTATCTGCAAAGCAAGACGGGGAGGCCAGGCTTTTTGGTTTCAGTAGTGGCAGGGATGTTGACAAGTTTAAGAATACCGCTCATTTTAAAGCTCCAAACGGCTCACCTGTAATTGAAAGCGCTATGGCTTATTGTGAATGTAAGCTTGCTCACGTGTTTTCAGCAGGAGATCATGAGCTTTTTGTTGGAGACGTTGTTGCTGCAAAACTTCTGAAAGATGTTAACCCATTACTGTTTGCATGGGACAAATTCTTTTAACTCAGAGAGCGTTAAAGTGAGGATAACTGTATGCTTATAAAAAAAGCGGATGATATAAAGAGTTCTGAAATCACAGATGAGTCTTTGTACCTAAAACGGAGAAGTTTCCTTGTGACGGCCTTTAAGGCCTTAGCATTTGTCCTTGTGCCGTCTGTGGGTTTTTCAGAAGAGCTGCCTCAGGGAAAAAAGTTATCATTTACTCCTGATAAGAGTTACACAGTAGAGGATGACAAGACATCCTATGATAAAGCAGTAAGCTACAATAACTTTTACGAGTTTTCACTTAATAAAGAAGATGTTAAAGACTTAAGCCGCAACTTTAAGGTGCGCCCATGGACAGTAACCGTTGACGGATTAGTAAAAAAACCAACCGTCTATGACATTGACCACCTCATTAAAACATTTCCTCAAACTGAACGTACTTACCGTCACCGATGCGTTGAGGGCTGGTCTATGGTAATTCCATGGATAGGGTTTCAGCTATCTGACCTTATTAAGCAAGTGGAACCTGATTCCCGCGCAAGGTACGTTAAGTTTACATCACTTTATAACCCTGAGGTTATGATTGGCCAAAAAACGGGTACATTAAACTGGCCATATGTGGAGGGGCTGAGGCTTGATGAGGCTTTAAACCCTCTCACTCTTTTGGCAGTAGGGATGTATGGCCATGAAATGCCAAATCAAAACGGTGCACCGCTTAGGCTTGTAGTTCCGTGGAAATATGGATTTAAAGGTATTAAGTCAATAGTAAGGATTACTTTTACCGATACTATGCCTGTAACCTCATGGAATTTAGCAGGCCCAACTGAATATGGTTTCTATGCCAATGTTAATCCCAATGTTGATCATCCACGGTGGAGCCAGGGGACAGAAAGAAGGATTGGTAATTTTTTCAGACAAAAAACCTTGCTTTTTAACGGTTATCAGAAAGAGGTGGCAAGTCTTTATACCGGTATGGATTTAACTAAAAATTTTTGAGTAGCGAGGATAAAAGCCCTGGCGAAAGAGTCCATGTTTTAAGGGCTCTTATATTTATTCTTTGCCTGGGTCCGTTGCTATACTTAATACTCTTAGCGCTGACTGGTTCACTTGGGGCTAATCCAATTGAAAAACTTATCCGCATTACAGGAACCTTCACTTACCACTTTATCATACTGACACTTGCCGTAACTCCGGTCTATGACATCTTGAAAATAAATCACGTACAGCGATATAAAAAGACATTCGGGTTGTTTAGTTTTTTTTATGCGTCGCTTCATTTTATGCTATATGCCGGTGTCGATCATTTTTTTAATTTTATGGAAATATTTGAAGACATGATAAAACACAAAAGAATATATGCAGGGGTTGGGGCTTATTTAATTATGATTCCACTGGCTGTGACCTCAACACGTTGGGCTAAGAGAACTCTTGGCGGCAGGAGATGGAGGGGGTTGCACAGACTATTTTATCTCAGTGCCATTGCCGCCGCCGCACACTACCTGCTGGTTGTTAAAAGAGATCTGAGAGAGCCTGTAATATATTTTACAGTTGTGCTCCTGTTGTTATTATACCGCTTGAGGCACATAAAGGCATGAAAGAGGATACGTATTTTTTTGACTATCTGAGCACACAATTTGGCAGGTTCTTTCTGATTTTTTCAGACACTGATGTTAAGGGGACAACATTCAGGGCTCCGGAAAACGCAGAATATAAAAAGTGCAGCTTGACGCTGTTTTCAGAGCTTGATGAGTATTTTTGCGGTAAAAGAAGAGAATTTACGACGGGTTTGATAACTCTTTCTGATATAACCCCCTTTAGACGTTCTGTCTATGATGAGCTGTCAAGAGTGCCGTTTGGGGAGGTGGTAACGTATGGTGGTTTGGCACAAAGAGTTGGCAAACACGGTGGGGCAAGAGCAGTAGGGCAAGCAATGAGACTCAATCCCTTTCCTGTACTAATCCCTTGCCACAGAGTTATAAGCAGCAACGGCTCGCTGGGAGGGTACTCCGAGGGAATTGGTATTAAGAGCAAACTTCTGGAATTTGAAAAAAAGAACGCATATATTAACTTTGCAAAATCACATAAAAATTTCACTTCTCTTTTATAAAAAATTTTATTAAAAAATATAAAAAATTGGACACTTTAATATGTAATGTAGTAAATTATACGTGGTTGAGTTTAGATGGCTGAAGGCGGCCGATAAAAATGCGAACGCAAGAGGTGAGGTAGATGTCAACATCTGGCAGACCGGCTGGGCAAGGCAGTTTGTTGCTTGTTGGATCGCTTGGGTTTGTAGGCACGGAACTAGCTAATGAGTGTTTGTTCCAAGGCAAGCATTTGCGGATATTAGTACGTCCGGAGAGTTTGAGAGATGCCGATAAGCTTAAGAAGGTATCTTTACTAAAAGCAAAAGGCGCACATGTTGTAGAGGGCAGCCTTGAAGACATAGAATCCCTTAAAAAGGCTGTTGAGGGAGTAAAAATTGTCTTAAGCGCTGTCGGCATTAACAGTGTGGAAAGCCAGGGGGATCTCATACAGGTTTCTGCAGAAGCCGGCGTTGAGAGATTTATTCCGTCTGATTTCGGTCTGAACCCTTACTATGTTGGGGTTGGCATTAGTAATGTGCTTGACATGAAATTACGAGTACATGAAGCAGTGTGGGATAGCCGCATTGGTTATACTTTTATTTATGCCGGTTGTTTGATGGAGTGGTACGCAGTTAATCTGGGAATGTTTTCTTATCCGGAGCCTGCTCCTCCTTTGCCTCAAGTAACCGATGTTTACGGCTCTGGCGATAAACTTGCTGCCTTAACTCTGGCCCGGGACGCTGCAAAGGTCACAGTCAGAGCGCTCGATGACCCCGCAATGCTTTACAAACATGTACATATAATAGGCGAAGCTATTTCCCAAAATGAGATGATCCGGATATTTGAGTCATACTTTGACAGCCGGATTGAAAGAGTTCCTATAAGCTTTGAAGAGCTTCAGCAGACCATTTCTGATGCAAAAGAGGATAAGGATTTTTTCACATTAATAGTAGCCCAGCTTGCCGATGCTATATGGATGCGCGGCCGCAGCGCTGTTGTCCCCGACAATTGTGTAAACTCTGTTGTTGTTTACCCTGATATTAAAATGACCACATTTACAGACTTTATCAAAACTGTTAAATACAGCCGTTAAAGTGTGCCCAAAGCGTATCAGAATAGGCAATCAAACAGCATTCTCTGCTGAGTCTCCGGAAACCCCTTTCAATTATGCAATAGAACACTCCTTTGACTCTTTTGAATGGTTCCCGGACAAAAAAGATTATGGGCAGGGCTGGCTTGAGGGTGATATCAGCGATGTAAAGCGGTGTGAAATCCGCGCAAAAGCCCTGATGTACGATATAGCGCTTTCCGTTCATGCTCCGGTCACGTTTAACCCTTTAGGAGGCGGCAGCGTTGAGCATTTCACCGTCACTCTTGACTTCGCCCTCGATATAGGCGCCTCCCTTATCAACATACACTTGTTTACTGAGGAGGGAATTCCTGCATTTACCAGGGCTCTCATACCGCTTATTGAGTTAACAGCAAAGCACGGGTTGAAACTTTCAATTGAAAACACAACCACAACATCACCTGAGGACTTTAACGAATTGTTTGCGGTTTTAAAAACGTATAAATCTCTCAGCACGGACCATGTCGGAATCTGTCTGGATATAGGACATGCCAATGTATTTTACGGCACAAGAAACAATTTTCTTAGATACATGGATTTGCTTTTAGACACTGTACCTGTCATACATCTGCACATCCATGAAAACTATGGGGACATTGACAGCCACCTGACTATTTTTACAGGGCCATCGTCCACAAATCCGCTCGGTCTGAAGTGTTTTATCAAACGGCTCAAAAAAAGGAATTTTACCGGTATGATGGTTTTGGAGCAGTGGCCAGCTCCACCTTCTGTTCTTAACACAGGCAGAGACAAAATTCTTGAATTGATACGGAGCTATGAATATGAACAGACTTAAACTTAACAAAGAAACACTCCTGCAGATATTCAATCATGCCGTAAGTACGTATCCTGAGGAGTGCTGCGGGATTGTAACTAAAGATGGCCAAACTGAAAAAGTCCACTATTGCAAAAACATACAGAATGAACTTCATAAAAGCGATCCGGAAAGACATTGCCGCACAGCAGCGACCGCATACGCTATAGACAGGGACGAGGCACATAGGATATTTTCAGAGGCTAACGCCTCAGGGGGAACCGTTGCAGCATTCTACCACTCACACCCTGACCACGAGGCATACTTTTCCGAGGAGGATGTAGCAGCACAGACTGTGTTTGGCGAGCCGGAATTTCCGGACGCATTGCAGATTGTTGTATCAGTCAGGCTCGGAATTATAAACAACCATAAATGTTTTTACTGGAACGGCAAGGGCTTCGAAGAGCTAACCTGATCTCTTCAAAACACCACCTCGCCACCCGCCACAGCCTTAAAAGCTAATCTGATCTGGACATCGCCGCTCCATGTACTATTTAGTCCACTGGGGTTACTTCAGTTGCCTTTAACCCTTTATTGTCTTCAATAATTTCAAAAGAGACACGCTGCCCCTCTTCTAATGTTTTAAATCCGTTGCCTTGAATTGATGTGTAGTGCACAAACACATCCGGCCCCTCAGTTCTTGAAATAAAACCATAACCCTTGGTCTTGTTAAACCACTTCACTGTTCCTTCTAACGCCATACTTAAAAACTCCTTACTAAATATTTACTGCCATTAAAAACGGACACTTCAATTTAACCTTTTTACGGGGCTTCTTGTCAAGAGAAATGATTTGTTTTTTTATCACGGTTTGAATTCTTTAATTAGACAGTGAATTGCGTTATACCAGGTTGCGCTCAAAGATATAAATAAAAAACTGGATTCCTGCCTTCGCAGGAATGACAGAAAAGGGACAGACTGACAGAAAAGGAAGCCCAGCCTCCTTTTCATCCCGCACCACCCTTTTGTCATCCCGCACCACCCTTTTGTCATCCCGCACCACCCTTTTGTCATCCCGCACCACCCTTTTGTCATCCCGCACTTGTTCGGGATCCAGTCCTTTTTTAATTATATTAGCTTTTTGGCAGCAACTCGGTGTTAATCATGAGCTAAATCATAGACCCTCTGGCTACAATATATTAAAGTAGAGATAAGCTATACAAATGAAGCTAAAATAATTAATTAACGTAATGGAGGAAACAACAATGTCAGATGAATGTCCATCGTGCTCATCGGTGAGGCCGCATGAGCCTGAGAGCGCAAGCGACTACAGGTTAACCCACTGGCCTATACAGATAAACCTAATGGGAACAACAATACCGTTTTTAAATAATGCTGATTTGCTTGTTGCAGCTGATTGCACGGCGTTTGCCGCCTTAAATTTCCATGATAGATTTCTAAGAGACAATAAAGTGCTCATTGGCTGCCCAAAACTCGACAACGGACAGCACTATCTGGACAAGTTTACCGAAATATTTACCAACATGGCAATCAAGAAAGTAACCTGTCTGAGAATGGAGGTGCCGTGCTGTGGGGGTATGACCGCAATATTAAATGAAGCTATGAACCGCTCTGGTAAAGAGATTCCTCTTTATGAGACAATTATCGGTGTTAAGGGAGATTTGCTAAACGAAAGAAAACTAAGGGGATAGACTTGTATAGTGCAGCAGATGCTCTTCGTAACCATTAGAAACTATAGTTTAAGGCATCACTGCACGTTTCTATTCTATTATTTTTGATATTACAAACCAGCAGGTGCTAAGGCTTTCCCTATGGCTGCTCTCAGGTCGTTAGGCGTGAAGGGTTTTGCAAGAAAATCAAAAGCACCCTTCTCCATTGCGTGGCGAGCTAGCTCCATCATGGCAAATCCGGTTATCATTATCACTTTTGTCTTGCTTGATTTGTTTAAAGCCTGCTCCAACACATCGATTCCATCCACGTCGTCCATCCGGACATCTGTCACAACAACATCGAATTCTTTTTCACTGATTCGTTTCAGGGCCTCAGCCGGAACATCGAATGTCTCTACATTAAAGCCATCCTTTAAAAGAGCTGACCGCAACTGCCTCCCTACAATAGGCTCATCATCAACCACAAGCACATTATAACCGTTTCCCATTTATCCTCCGTTTATCTTTAGATTAACCTTGTTCACCTGTACGTTTCAGCATACTTCTGAAATATATCCTCAGTTACGATAACCTCCACTCTTGCTACGTCTCTTATGCGCTTTACCATATCACTAATAGAAGCTACGAGTTTTTGCCTTTTGCTTTCTGCTGCCCTGATATGAACAAACACTTTGCCGCTAGATGCCCTTACACTTACGTCCCTGTTTATTGCTATAAGGGCTGCACGCACTTTGAAGGACAGTTCAATGTTCTTCATGCAGTGAAGCGAATAGTTCGTTGCACGGTAACGCATTAACAGTGCCTGCTCAGAGATTATCTTTGTTGCGTCCTCCTCAGCAGTTTCACCAGTGTCAATTACCAAATCGCAGAGATTTTGCACATTACCGTTTGTATTGTGAAAAAAACTGTTTAACTTACTGTGTCCTTTATCCTCTTTAATTATTCTTTTTATAGCCTCGTTAACGCCCATAGTGTCTGTTTTTGCCTTAAGCTCTGCTCTGACATTAATGTCTGACTTCAAGTACACCTTAAGCACATGAGACACCCCCTGTATGAGCAAATGCCCGTATCGCCCGTAATAGACAACGTTGTCTTTGTAAAGAAGGCTTGCAAGCGCGGAATGATAACAGGATATAAGTTTTATCCTTGCAGTAAAAGACATCCCTAAAAACCTCGGTGAATCTTCAAGAGCACTAACAATATCCGGCTCAGGTATGCCAAACATATCTGACGCGGCGCTAAACACCTCATCCCCTATACACACATAACTCAGGTTGCGGGACACGCTCTCAGCAACCTCCTTGCCCTTACAATAAGGGTTCCCGCCTATCATCACGACTGCCATGTTAGTATTACCTCCATTTTGCAGCTAAGCTGTCTTACACTGCTTCATATACCGGTATGCAATGACCAACGTAATCTGTCCTTTCATCATCACTGTATATTTTCAATCCGATAGACTTGTTGATGTCGCATTCGGTAAATATCCTGCACTTACAGTTAATGCACTTTTTCATGTCAAGAAGCGGAACTATGTTTTTCAGTGAATTCTTCTTGTGATCGAATATATGGTCTGAGCCGATAATATCAATTACTCCGCTTACCTTTAAGATATCGTACACTTTCGGTTTTATGCCGCAAAAATAGATGTCTCCATTATTTCTGCGGTACTCGTTTATGATACTCTTAAACGATTCGCACCCTGCCGAGTCTATGTGGTTTATGTTAGATGCGACAACTATGAGCTTGTTCTGTTCCGGATGGAGTGCTCTTAGGTGCGAAATCTGCTCCTCGACATAAGATGTTGCGGCAAAGTACATATCCCCTTCTATAGCTACTATTCCAAGCTGTGGGCAAGCGGAAAGACTCTGGTTTGTAACGAACTTGCGTGTGATTGGCTCCGGTACTTTGGTGAGCACGGCGGGTTTGGCGGTTTTCTTCAGGTAGAGCCATATCGAAAGAAGTGTGCCAATGTAAATGGCAAACTCCAGTTCTAAAAAAAGGACAGATAGAAAGGTAACTGCCATAACTGAAGTATCTGAACGCGATACCTTAAATATATCGCCAATGTGGTGAAAGTTTACCAGCTTATAAGCTACAACTAAAATAACTGCTGCCATCGAGGGCATAGGCAAATACGCTACATATGGAGCTATAAGGAGTAAAATACCTCCGAGTAAAACTGCTGCAAAAACAGCAGCGGCAGCGGTTTTTGCTCCCGTTTGGTAGTTTATACCCGACCGTGTAAAAGACCCTGAACAGGCGTATGAGGAAAATAACGCCCCTACTATATTTGAAAGCCCCTGTCCTATAAACTCCTGATTTCCATCTATTCGCTGTCCCGAATGTAGCGCTATAGACCTGGCTATAGAGACGGCCTCCATAAGGCCAAGAATTGCAACGGCAAGTGCCGGAGTTGCAAGAAGTTTAATTGATTCCAATGAAAAATTCGGAATCTTAAAAGGTGGAAGTGAAGCTGGCAACGCCCCTACGACACGCACCCCATACCCGTTCCAACCAAGAGATGCCGTCAAAACGCTGCCTATAACCATCGCAATCAACATCCCGGGCCACCGTGGTTTTAACTTATGAATAACTATTACCGCTGTGAGAGTTACCGCAGCTACGGTTAGCGAACGGGGATTATACTGCCCGATATTTATGGCAAGTTGTTGTAGGTTTTCCACAAATTCCGGTTTGTTTTTAAATATAAGGCCAAACACGTGCTTTAACTGGCTTGCAGCGATAAGCAGTGCTGCTCCTGAGGTAAAACCGGTAACCACCGAATGGGAGACAAAATTAATCAGCCCCCCTAGTCTGGAAACCCCTAAGGCAAATTGAAATATTCCGGTTATAAACGTAAGAATCATGGCAAGCTCTATGTAATGAGCCGAGCCGGGCTCCGCCATGCCTACCAAAGTACCAAATATCACGATCGATATTGCCGTAGTAGGCCCTGAAATAAGATGCCTTGAAGAGCCATAAAGAGCTGCGACAATTGCCGGAATCATGGCAGAATATAACCCATACTGTGGCGGTAAGCCGGCAATCATGGCAAAAGCCACTCCCTGAGGTAAAACCAAAACCGCACCCGTTAATCCTGCAAAAAGGTCACTCCGCCATGTTGTCCGAACCTCCGGCAGCCACTTCAAAAATGGGAATAACGGCTTTAACCATCGTTTGTAATTGTCCCTCAATGCGTACAACCCGGCATGGCCGGCTGTCTGCACACCGGTCATAACTGATTCTCTTCCGTTCATAGTATTAGTCCCCGCTTCTGTTAAAAATTGTAATTAAGTTAACAAAGTTAAAATTCCTCTTTACCTATGCTACTAATTACAATTGGGCAGATTCAATCAGTAATGATTTGAATTTTATGCGTTATTTTTGCCTATAAAGTCATGTATTTTCCTTGGTGTTATAAGTAAATTACCTATTGTAATTATTTAAAAGGTTAGCTATTCTAAATGGAAAGAGAGGAAGTATTTGGAACACATATATTTAAAACACGACATGGACGTAATCTATTTTTTCTACGGATTGTCACTATTCATTATGGGCACAGGAATCATTGCCCAACACAAAATCAGCAGTAGTTTTAAAATAGGCAGAATAATCTGGCTGCTGGGCATATTCGGGATTCTTCACGGTATAACCGAGTGGATTCACATGTGGGAATTTGTTAAAGGCCCGTCCAGGTTATTTGACGTTGCCAGATGGACTTTTCTCATTTCATCCTATTTTTTCCTTCTTGATTTCGGCCTCAGGATGTGCCTGAACAATCTCAACACTCATCATATGTTAAGGAGCATTGATTCCCTTGATCTCTGGCTGACATCCTCAATATTACTAACAATAATCGCAATTTCCTCACAATCTTATAATTTCATGAAAACAAGCAACATCTTGTCAAGATATTTCATGGGATTCCCCGGCTCGCTTCTTACTGGATTGGGGGTTATCGCTTATTATTACACAGGGGAGGAAAAACTCATACACCACAAAGACATAAAGTACAAACTGTGGGCATTAGCAATATCCTTTTTTATATACGGCATACTGAGCGGTTTAATTGTACCTATTGGCCATTTTTTCCCAGCAAGCGTCTTCAATGTAGGGTGGTTCCAATCCTCTACGAATCTCTCAATCCGTCTTGTAAGGGGGTTAATCATCATAGTGTCCTCATGGAATGTTGCCAGAATTCTTTCTGTTTTTCAATTAGAAACGAACTATAACCTTAATCTGGCACTGACAAGGCGAAAAATCATCGAGGAGGAGTTAAGAGCTTCAAAACAACAGTTAAGCTCCTTTGCCACGCGGCTGCAGTCACATGTGGAAAACGAAAAGGCATCCATTGCCAGAGAGCTTCACGATGAGTTGGGACAGGCTCTCACATCGCTTAAAATGGACGTAAACGAATTGTCTTTAGAGTATGACACATCAGTTACTCCACGTGTACCAGTACGAATAGGTGAAATTGAAAGATACATAGACAGCATAATTGACCGTATGCACAACATAGCAACAGAATTGAGGCCGAGTATCCTTGACCAGCTTGGACTTCTTGCTGCCATGGAATGGCATGCCAGGAAATTTGAGCGTCGCACTGGTATTAATTGTACAGTAAGGTACAATGATAAAATAATGCCGTCGCTAAACTATCTCAGCCCTGACTCATCTATAACAATTTTTCGTTTGTACCAGGAGGCGTTAACCAATGTATATCGCCACGCAAAAGCACACAAAGCTAACGTGTATATTTACAGTAAAGAGGAAAAGCTGTTTATAAAAATAGTTGATGACGGCATAGGAATAGAAGAGAGCAAAATATTTGATTATAACTCGCTTGGGCTTTTAGGGATGAGGGAGCGTGTTTCATTGCTTGGCTGGCAACTGGAAATAAAACGCAGACTATCTCACGGAACTAATGTCAAGATAATTATTCCTGACACAAGCACAACTCCGGGTGAGCCGCAATTTCCTAACGAATTATCACTTTTCGATGAAACAGCCGAGAGAATATTTTCATCTGCTACCGCAATTAATTAAAGGAGGATAAATGATTAAGGTGTTGCTGGTTGATGACCACCCTATAGTAAGGGAGGGAGTTATCAAGATACTGCACAGACTGCCGGATTTAGAGTCTGTAGAGGAGGCTGAAACATCTCAGGATGGTATGGCACTATTAAAAAAATTCACGTTCACCATAGTTATACTGGACATATCACTGCCGGATAAGAGCGGACTTCTAATGTTGGATCAGATAAAGCAGTGTTATCCAACTTTACCGGTACTTATTTTAAGCATGTATCCTGAGGAGGAGTATGCCATACAGTCAATGAGAATCGGGGCCTCAGGCTACATCACTAAAAAAGCGCTTCCTGAGGAACTACTGAAATCTGTTAATAAAATTGTATCCGGAGGGAAATATATAACCGAAACTCTGGCTGAAAACCTTGCTAATGTGCTCGATATGAGAAGTGAAAAGCTCCACTTTAAGCACCTGACCAAAAGAGAATTCCACATAATGGATATGATTGTGGCAGGCAAGACTCCCATGGAGATTGCCAGTGTGTTAAATCTCAGCGTAAAGACCATTAACACTTACAGGATAAATATATTGAATAAACTGAAAATCAGGGGTAATGCCGAACTTGTAAGATATGCAATGGAAAACAACCTCATAGGAAAGTATTAGCAACTAGAGACCGTTGCATAATTCGATATTTTGAATTTTCACAATAAAAAAACTCTTATAGCGATATGCATAATTACGTTAATTATTTTTAAAGGCTGAGATTGCCACGTCGCTATCGCTCCTCGCAATGACGAATAAAAAACACAGTAAAAACTATTATTTATCGTCATTGCGAGCCCCCGCAGGGGGCGTGGCAATCTCATCCTTTTAAATAATCAATATGAATATCTTTTTGAATTTTGGTATATTTACAATTGTGTTTTTTGTAAAGTTTTGGCTGAAAAATGATTTTTGCAACGGTCTCTACTAGGATTAGGTGGTTACTATCTAAAACGGAGATATGGCTCTTAGCTTTCTGACCACGGATGTGACAGCCTCAGCGGCTTTGTCTATTTCAGATGTGGTGTTGTAGCGGCTAAGGGAAAGCCTCAGGGAACCGTGTATGGCAGTAGCGGGGACACTCATAGCACTAAGTATGCGGCTGGGCTCAGATGACCCGGAGGAGCAGGCAGAACCAGTTGAGACACAGATATTTTGCATGTCAAGCATCATAAGTATAGCCTCGCCGTCAACAAATTCAAAACTTATGTTGGTAGTGTTAGGGAGACGGTTTTTCTTATCCCCGTTAACTATGCTGCCTGGAAGGTTAGTTATAAGCGTATTTTCAATGTTATCGCGTAATTGTGCAAGGTAAGCCGCCTCTTTGAAAATCAGGCTTTCCGCCAGTTGGCAGGCTTTGCCAAGACCCACTATGGAGGCCGCGTTTTCCGTGCCGGCACGTCTGCCGTTTTCCTGGTGTCCTCCAATTATTAGCGGATGATATGGCAGTCCCTCCCTCACATAAAGAGCCCCTATTCCTTTTGGTGCATGAAGCTTATGCCCGGAAAGAGAAAGCATATCGACGTTTAGTTCCTTAACATTTATAGGGATTTTACCAACAGCTTGTACAGCATCAGTGTGAAAAATAATTCCGGTTCCTTTAAGAAGCTCTCCGATTTCTTTAATTGGAAAGACAACTCCGGTTTCATTATTAGCATACATAACGGACACAAGTGCCGTGTCAGGCAAAAGGGCGTTCTCTAAATCTTTCATACTTAACCTGCCGCTTGTGTCAACCGGTAAATATGACACTCTGTACCCGCGGCTTTCCATTAAGGCACAGTATTTATACACGGCAGGATGTTCTACGACTGTTGTAATTATATGTTTTTTCAAAGGGTTAGCGCTTAATGCGCACGCTATTGCTGTGTTATCGCTCTCAGTGCCACAGCTTGTAAAAATTATCTCCTCAGATTTAGCTCCGATTAAAGAGGCAACCTGTAAGCGAGCCTGCTCTATGGCTGATAAGACACGGCCTCCAAAAGAGTAGGCACTTGAGGGATTCCCGTAGTTTACGTCTAACCACGGTGACATGGCCTCCTTAACCTCCGGGGCCACCATCGTGGTTGCATTATTGTCCAGATATATAAACTCCAAACGAGCGGCTCTACTTAGAGAAGATATCCCTTATATTTTTCTTAAGATTACGAACTGTTTCGCTGACACTACTCTGTGATTGCTTAACCGCAGGTGGAACTTTTTCCTCAAGGGCATCAGTCAGATCCATGTACATATTAAACGTTCTCCTGATAAACACCAGCATCCAGTCAAACATAGTCATCATGATAAGAAACAAAGCTGCCATTAACAAAAATAACACAATCAGATACCAGTGATTTATTTTAAGCAGCTCGGCAAACGTATCAGCGCCAATGTCTCCCCAGGTAAGAAATGTCTTAGACCACTCATCGTGGAAAAACTCAGCATATATGGCTGCTCCCGCCATCAAGCCTGCAATGGCTGGAATAGCATCAAGAGAGCCCTCACCCAGAGCGCCTACTGCCGTCCCGGGACAAAAACCCATTATAGAAATAGCAGCGCCAAACATCAAACCACCCACTATCTGAGGGATTATGACAGTTTTAGGTACATGGAGCTCTATAATTCCCATATCGGTTAACATATACACCAGCAGCATGGAAACCATTAGAATAGGAGTGCCAAGACGAAACACTGTAAAGTCCTGAAGCCTGAAAAGCCCGCTCACTGTATCATATTTGCAGAGTCTTCCTTTTTGCAGCACCACGCCAAACAAAAGCCCGATAATTAATCCTCCGTAAAGACTCGACGCACCCCTTACAGCTTCAATCGTAGATGGGTCAAATATATCCGCTAATCTTTTTAGAAATTCATTTAAAGATACAAGCTCCAGCATGTTACTCCTTCTTTACCGCTACAATTCCGCCCCTGTAAAAGAGAAACGTTGTCAGCACTCCTCCAACCCACAGGGAGATCATAAATATAAACCCGGAGGGCACCAATTGAATTGCGCCGGAAATTAAAAGGCCGCTTACGCACCCGCCTGCAATCCTTGCCGCAAATCCCATCACTATTCCTGCTAAAAACACCCATACCCACCGTTTAAACACCGAGGGTCCCTTAGACTGCCTCCACATATCCGGCACTTTCATCCATTTAAATTCCCCTGAGTATCTTGCCGAGAGGAAACTCCCTAAAATCACTCCAAGAATCAGAGCCATAGTCCAGTCAATCTTCGGTTGGTAAATGCTCCAGTACTCTACGTTGTCAATGTGGGCAGGATTAATCAAATATTCCGTAATAGCAGACATAACGGTAAGACCGCGGGTAATCCCTATGGGTCTTTCTGATAAATAAAAGGAGAAAACCTCTACAAGGGCAAAAGCAATACCTGCGGGTATTGGCCACCATCGCTTAGGTTTCCCAACAACTGCAAAAACAACCGACCCAATAAGAGGCCAACCGCTTTTGAGAAATACCGTATAGGTAAAACCCATAATTATAACCAGCCACCAACTGGGTTTGTAAACGAAAATCGCCGTTACAGCCAAAAGCATCGGCCAGCCGTTACGAAACGCTATAGACAATACCACTGAAAGAAACAAAATAATCAGCGCCGGAATCAACTTCCTGACATCTCTGCTGCTATCTATACCCATAATTTACAGCCCCATCACACTTATTTTCTGACTCTGTACAGCTAAACTTAAATGTAAAAAACTCAGGGGTGGAACACCCACTAAAGCCACCCCCTATAGTTTATTACCAACATAACCTTTACAAACTACCACCTTGATATAGGAAGATTGTCCTTGTCTTTAAACGAGCCCAGAGAAATCATCACTATGTCAACAAAGTACCACAACCCGAATCCTCCCATAGTAAAGAGCATTATCAATCCGGTGCCGAGCTTGTTGCAGTAAAACCTGTGTCCACCAGCCCAACCCAGGAAAAAGCACAGTAACAATGCTATTAAACGGCTCTTTGGAGATTCGTTAGTTAAAGTTTTGTCATCAGACACAATATCACCTCCTTGATTCTGTCATGTATTTTAGAAAAATCTTACCGTAGAAATCCTATTCTCCGGCCACTATGGTGCACTGCCTTGTGTAAGTTCCGAAGATGTTCAGATTTGCTTTGTTTATTGTATATACAGTTTTAATTCCAGCAGCTTTCATAGCTGTTTCAATACTGGCATCTCCTATGGCCACAGCGCCAAAAAACGAGTGAATACAAGCCTGACCCGCCTTTGCACCGCTTTGAGCCGGCCCTATGGCAACTGGCACCTTATTGTCCGTATAGACCCATCCAAACGGTCCGTCAGCCACAAAACCGCAACTTGCTGTAAACAGCAAAAGCACCATAAGCCCTAAAATAACCACCCTTCTTTTCGCCAATTTATTTCCCTCCATAATTAATTAAAGTATTTAAACAAAAATTCAATAACATAATATAACAATTTTTTTTTTTTGTCAATACATTATTAATGTTATTTTCAGGCAGATAATATTTAAATTGTTACTGACTTAATGCAGGTTAGTGGAGGGAGTGTTTTACATGCAGAAAATATCTTTACATCAAAGACACTTGACGCCCGCACTTTGCTTTTACAGCCCGATGTGCTTTTTCAACGGTTATTCTTTTCAAATATTTTGTAATTCATGATTTTTTTCTGTTGAAAAAAATACTGCAGCGATGTTCCCATAACCCCAAGACCGTATGTTACGCTTCGGGAGAAATTAATAGAGGACGCCTCTTCAAAATACTTGGTAGGACAGCTTATCTCTCCGATTTTAAACCCATAGTGAAGTGCCTGGACTATCATCTGATTATCAAAAATAAAATCGTCCGAATTATTTTCAAACGGAATGGTCTCAAGCACAGTTCTACTGAAAGCCCTGAAACCTGTGTGGTATTCTGATAGTTTAATGCCGAGAAAAAGGTTTTCAAAAAATGTCAGAAACCTGTTGGATACATACTTGTAGGAGGGCATTCCGCCCTTAAGTGCATCTCCGCCAAGAATTCTTGAGCCAAGCGCAACATCATAATGGCCGGAGATAACCATAGCGGCAAGAGCTGTGACAAGTTTTGGCGAATACTGATAGTCCGGGTGCAGCATCACAATTACATCAGCGCCGCCAACAAGTGCATTTTTGTAACACGTCTTTTGATTACCGCCATAACCGCGGTTCTTTTCGTGAACTATAACCTTAAGGCCAAGCTTTTTAGCCACCTCCGGAGTGCTGTCTTTTGAGGCGTCATCAACAACAATTATCTCATCAACATACTCATGAGGTATCTCATCATAAGTTTGTTGCAGAGTCTTTTCGGCATTATAAGCCGGCATGACAACAGCTATTTTTTTCCCTAAAATCATAAGTTTTTCATTTTATAACATAACTGAGCCTGCATTTACAAGATTTGTCATTAATCATGTAGAAAATAAACATTTTAAATTTTTGCTTGACAAAATATATTTTTTATATTACCTTAAATTGTGGACGGTGTGCCCGGAGAGTTGCTCTCAGGCAGACTGCTGGCATGAACAGGCTTGGGACGCTATGAAGCAGCGAACATTTAATTGCTCAAAATGGCATAGCGCGGCCTTAGAAAGCAGGGGGAGTGGATTTGAAACGCTTGGGATGTTTCCTTATAGTGCTGATGTTGTGTATTTCGATTAGCCGTTCTTTGTTTGCAGAAAATGTAGTAGTAATTGAGGGCTCATCTGTTAAACCATTTGAAGAGGCGCTGCAGGGGTTTGAGCGTAGTTGCGGGTGTAATGTAAAAGGAGTGCTGGCTCTGGATATGAAAGGCGCTGATTCTATGGCTTTCATAGAAAAGTTCAAGCCTGATAAGGTCGTAACCATTGGCGAGGAGGCTCTTAAAAGTGTTAAAAACTTAACAAATACGCCGGTTATTTACATGATGGCCCTAAATCCTTTGCTCTATACGGCAGGGAAAAATAATTTTACAGGGATCAGCATGATTATCCCTCCGGTTAAACAGTTAAGGGCGATAAGGAGCGTGTTTCCTAACGTTGACCGTCTTGGGGTACTGTATAATCCTGAAAACTCAGAAAATATAATCCGCGCTGCCCGAAGTGTTGCCGCAAGTCTGGGTTTTGAGATTATAATCCATGAGGTACACTCCGCCAAGGACATACCTGGCGCTCTAAACGCTATTAAAGACAAGATTGAAGCCCTGTGGCTTATTCCGGATGTGACCGTGGCACCGCCTGAGATGATAGAGCTATATGAGCTTTTTTCTGCCCGGTACAATAAGCCGTTATTTACTTTTGCAGATAAACACTTAGAGCGCGGCGCCTCTTTGTCTGTCTCAGTATCGCCGGTTGATATTGGAAAGCAGGCTGGTGAAATCTTAAAAGGCAGCTTGTTTGCCAATAAAAATAACCTTTATGACGTGACTGTCGCAAAGGTATCTGTTAATCCAGTAGTAGCTACCAAGATGGTTTTGGTTATAAATGAGCCATTCAGGAAAGAAAACTCTGTTATCATAGATCTCACCCAACTTAAACGCTAACCGGATAGTTGTGCTCAATTTTTTATTAAAATGAATTTGGGAATATTTAGAAGATTCAGAGAGAATTTCGCTGCTAAAGTCTATGCCGTTGTCACTATCTTTATCATATCAGTATCTGTTGTTTTTGTCACCATAATAGTGCGCGGACAGTACAAACAACTAATGGAAAAGAGCATAACGGAGGGAACTCTGCTTGCTAAATTACTGGCATATAACTGCCGTCTCGGGGTGTTTTCAGAAAGTGAAACTATCCTGGCAGACGCTGTAGATGCGATAAAAAGGCAGCAAGATGTGGTTTATGTGTCAATTTTTAATAATGACGCTAAACTTCTTTCAAGGTATGAAAAACATAAATTACATAAAGACAATTCAGATAACCATGATGAATTAAATAAAATAATAGAACAGCTACAAAGAGATAGAACCCCCTTTTTCACAAAGGGTAAAAACGTAATATGTTTTTGGGCGCCAGTACTGTCCGATTATGCAGGGGATGATTACATGCAGGCAGGGGATGCCAATAAATCAAAACTGTTTGGTTTTGTCGAAATCTGTCTGACTACGAAAACTCTTAAAGCGCAGGTTACCGGACTTTTTTTTAAAAGCATAATTATGAGTGTCTTTTTTCTCATAACCGCCCTGTGGATTACATTTGTTGTACTTAGAAAAATTATACAACCAGTCATAGACTTAACCCGCTGCATGAGGGAATTTGGTGAAATTGGCAGTATAAAAGGTGGGCTTCCCGTAAATGCGCAAGATGAAATCGGCCAATTATCAATTGCTTTTACTAAAATGATTGCAGATCTTCATGAAAGGGAAAGTGAAAAGCGTAAAATGGAGGAGCATCTTATAAACTCACAAAAAATGGAGGCTATAGGCACACTTGCCGGAGGTATTGCGCACAATTTTAACAACGTGCTGACCGTGTTTGCATCAAAGCTTGCAGTGGCTAAAAACCACCTTCCTAAAACTCATGGTGCCTATGCAAAACTGATACAGGCTGAGGAAACAATAGACAAGGCAAAATATTTGTCTAACCAACTTTTTACTTTTGCCCGCGGCGGGTCCCCAATTAAGGAGTCATCCTCACTGGGCGCTCTTATAAAAGAAACAGTGCCGCTTATTATGGCAGGCTCTCAGTTAAACTATGAACTGGATATAGCAGAGGATCTGTGTTTAGTGATGATTGACAAGGACCAGATAAGGCAGGTAATCAATAATCTGCTTTCCAATTCCAAAGAAGCAGTAAAAGACAACGGCTCTATTACAGTCAGAGCACACAATGCTAAACTGACAGACCATAGCTCAGTGTCTTCAAACGGTAAGTTTATTAAGATTGATTTTATAGACACCGGCACAGGGATAGAAAAAGAGAATATAAGCAAAGTATTTGCCCCGTTTTTTACTACAAAATACAATGGGCGCGGCCTTGGATTAACAATTGCACATTCTATCGTAAGAAAGCATGGCGGAGATGTTATACTTACATCAGAGCCTGGCAAGGGGACTCACTGTGAGGTCTATATCCCTGCTGAGTGTGAGCTGGATGCTGCAGTGGTAACAGAAGAGAGAAAACCGGTAAAGTTCTGTGATTTCTCTGTAAGTGAACCAGCCAAAGGTGTGCAAACGTCCGTTTACCCGGCTGCGGCGCAAAATGGTAAAAAACGGGTGCTCCTGCTTGAAGACAATGATGAGATAAGAATATGGGTTGGGTTAATAATGCGTGAAAGCGGCTACAGAGTGTCTATGGCAAGGGACGGAGTGGAGGCCCTGTATCTGTATAATGAGGGTAAATTACATGGGCAACCGTTTGACGTAGTGATAGTGGATTTGGTGATAGAGGGTGGTATGGGAGGCAAGGAGGCCATGGAGGAACTTCTAAAAACTGACCCTGATGTTAAGGCGATAGTGGCAAGTGGTTATTCCGATGACCCAGTGATGGCTGAGTATAAAAGGTATGGCTTTAAAGCGCGTGTATCAAAACCCTACGGAATGGATCAACTGTTGGATGCTATAGAGTTTGCGGCAGGCTCAGGCAATGGCGGTGGCTAAGGCAGCTATGAGCACAGAGCAGATACTCATAATAGACGATGATGCAACGCTTGTGGAAAGTATCGGGGATGTGGTGAGCTCAGTCGGCTACGGGGTATTGAGTGCGCCAAACGGTAATGACGGGATAGAGTTATTTAAGCGGGGCGGTGTGTCTGCGGTTCTTTTGGACTTAGTGATGGATGGCATGGGAGGAATGGAGACACTGCAGGAATTAAAAAAGATTGACACTGACGTCCCGGTAATAATAGTGACCGGCTATGCAGACATTCAATCCGCTGTAGAGGCAACGAAACTGGGGGCGTATGATTTCGTGGTGAAGCCGCCCGATTTTGACAAGTTGATAATAACGTTAGGACGCGCAATACAGCAGTTGCAGTTAAAGCAGGAGACGAGGGCATTAAAATATGCAGTGGATACGTCTTTAGAGAGCCAGTTAGGCAAAAGCCATGCTATGAGTAAACTTATATCCGATATTCAACAGGTAGCGGCAAGCAACTTTTCAATAATTCTGCAAGGTGAGACAGGCACCGGGAAATCGTACATCGCCAGAATAATCCACAACCTGAGCGTAAGGGCAGATAAGCCGTTTGTGAAAGTTGACATAGGGAGCTTAGCGGAAAGCGTAATGGAAAGTGAGCTATTTGGCCATGAGAAGGGCGCATTTACGGGAGCTGACAGAAGAACGAGGGGATTTTTCGAGGCTGCCAATGGCGGCACTATATTTATAGATGAGATACAGAACATGTCGCCAAACATTCAGGCAAAGCTCTTATCTGTGGTTGAGGACAAGCTGATTTATCCGGTAGGAGGCAGAACACATGTTGACATTGATGTAAGAATAATAACCGCAACTAACAGAAACGTAAATCATCTGCTGGAGACAAAAAATCTGCGGAGCGATTTGTATTTCCGCCTTGGGGAGTTTATAATGACAGTGCCTCCGCTAAGGAGCAGGCGTGAGGACATAGGGTTTTTTGTCAACAAGTTTATAGCCGAGGCATCGGATGAGTTGGATAAACCAATCAGAGATGTAAGTGATGAGGCGATGGCTCTTTTGGAGAACAATCCGTGGGTAGGTAACATTCGGGAATTGAAAAATGTAATACGTCGGGCAGTGCTTTTTAGTGATGACGGCACGATACGTTACGAGCACATAAAGATGCTGCTGGATGTCAAAGCAGGCGTGGCAGTGGATAATAAGACGTTTATGTCGTTAAAGGAAACGTTGAAAACCGAGGAGACAAAGGTTATCAGAAAAGCGCTGGAACTATCAGATGGTAACAGAACCAAAGCAGCAGCCATACTTAAGATTTCCTACCGCGGCCTCCTCGCTAAAATGAAAGAGTATGATATTGACTGAGAAAATACACAAACACTTTCAATCCTCGATAAGGATACCACTACGGAGGGTTCGCAACCTCAGAATGTACTTTCGGATATTTCCGCTAAGTTTTGGTTGAGGCTTCTTTTGGAGGTGTCTGCTTCTTTTTTTACTCACTCATTATACCAGAAGCCTTATCTTTAGTATGTTTTATCTATATGAAAATCGGTGCTAAGCTATAATTGTACTATTATAAATTCTTTGTTTCCTCGATCATCTGATCGACCTTTTCAATAGCATCACGAGCATTATCAGGTAAAATGTGTGGTTTAATGCGCACCAACTCTTTGGCTCTTTCATCTACAGAGTTATTTGGGCTTTTCCGTTTTGAGATATATAAAGCTGTTGCTAATTGCTCTAATTCTGTTACACCTTTATCGCCAAGTTTCTTACCTACAAATTCAAGTTGTTTCTCATATTCCTTGAGCGTCTTAGGAAATGATTCCTTAACACTTGCAGATCGTTTTGATAAGACGATTTTAGGACCATAAGGAGGCGACTGAGGTTCCAATTTGAGTAATTCATCTGCTCTTAATGCTGTTAACTCATCACGAAGGTCAAACGAAAATGGTCCGTGTTTATAAATGATAAAGTCCATTTGTAAAGGTACTCCGAGAAGGTCCTCAAGAAAATAAACCGATTTTTGCAAGTGAGTTTCTCCGCACCAACTGCCATTTTCCCTTAACTTTTCAACTAGAGTAATAAGAATTGCAGCCTTTTTCAATCTATCCATCTTTTTTCTCCTCTATTTTCATTTGTATGATTTCATCTTTTTTTACCTTAAGCCATTTCATGGCTTTAGGTAAAATTTCCCTGTCAGCAAAAACATAATCTATTGAAACAACCGGCATATTGCTCAAGGTAGATGGGATTGCAAGGGAAGATACAATCTGTTCGTCCGGCATTTTTACAGGGAATTCAGGAGCACCACTTTTTTGATGAGAATAGTCATGTTTGACAAAATCATCTCCAAACTTATCCTTTGCCGATTCATAAATGGCTTGCCCAGCTTCAAGGTTAATATCCTTATCTGTTGGTGTTGCTTGATATAATAATTTAAAATGCTTACGAAATGCTAATAGTCTTGCCTTATTATACAGCTCATCATTTGAGTTTATAGATGCTTTATAAATACCGGCTGTAACTTCGTTATCCGTAATTTTAAGATGTTCGTTCAAATCGGTTGAAAAAAAGTTGTCTGGAAGCCACTTTTTAAGAAAATCTTTTAGGTGTATGTCATAAATTCTACGCACTGGATGAAAATAGACCTGAGAGTACATAAAGTACCTTGCGAGAATTAACGCCTCTGCAGATTGAAACCCACCAAATTCCACTCCTAAAGCAGGCTCACTGTTTTCTTCATTTTTACCGGAAGGTGCAGAAGGTAAAATTCTTAATGTGTCAATAAGGCGATAATGATCAAACTTTCCATAAGCTACACCTATATGATGAGAGTCTCTTAGAAGATAATCCATCCGATCAACGCCAAAGGCATCACCAACTATAATCTCGGACAAAATCGTTTCCCATGTAGAAAAATCTAAATCCTGTGCCTTCTTGGGACCAATAGCCAGTTTAACAATATATTCCGGCCTTAGAGGTGGAGTCATTTTACTCCAGATTTCTTTCATAGTGTCACTAAGAATGATTTCTTTTGTTAATTGCTCGTGGTCCCAACCCTTCGGAAGCAAATCTTTCTCTGCAGCATGAGAGAAAGGCAAATGCCCAATGTCATGGCAAAGTGCGGCCATTGGGATTATCCTACGCCAATAACGCCGTTTCTCATCATTATTGACTTCAGGTAGTTCATCTTTTATTTTGTCTGTTACATTATCTGGATGAGATACAATGTCGTAAACCCGGCTTGCCAATTCCATTACTTCAAGTGAATGCTCAAAGCGTTTATGAGTCGCACCAGGATAAACAAGGTATGTCAACGCTAACTGGTGTATATGTCGCAGCCGTTGAAAATGAGGTGAGTCTAAAACCTCTCGTTCATCATTGTCAAGCCTAACAAAAACGTGTATTGGATCACGTACTTCATGAAAATTCTTTCGCATACTAAATACACTCATATGCTAACATATCAACCACCTCGTAGAGATTAATATTTTAATTGAGAAAACGCATAAAATAATGTATGATACACATCATGCTTCTAATGATAACATGATCTCACTCGCCATTTATGTTAATTTATATAAGTTAAGAAGTCAATACTGTAATTACAATAAAAACTGTAGCCTTTAGTGGGTGGCAAAGCTTTCCCCCCACTATCCCACCCTAAAATCCCTAAACGCAACAATCGTCTCAAGGATGGCAAGGGCTCCGGAGGTTAAGTCATTGACGTATATGTGTTCCTCAGTGGTGTGAGGCTGCTGCATTCCGGTTGAGAGCACAAGTGACTTAATCCCACGTTCGTTAAACACGTTAGCATCCGAGCCGCCGCCATAGACAAGGTGTTCAGGAAGGGTACCGCTTTTGTGTAACGCCACGTCAATGAGTCTTACAAATGGATCATCATCAGCTATTTTAAATCCTACATAATGCCGCTTATCTTCTATGTGGATTTTTACCTGATGTTTCCTTGCTAATTTAGTTGCCATCTCAAACATACTTTCTTTCAGCCGCTCTATGGTCTCAAGGGTGTGGCTTCTCATCTCTCCCTCTATGACCACCTCGCGCGGCACCACGTTTGTGGCTGAACCACCCCAAATTGTGCCTATGTTTGCTGTTGTAACTGGATCGATTCTGCCATCGGGAAGCTCTGAGATTATTTTTGCCGCAGCTGTTATTGCATTTATCCCTTTTTCAGGCTCAATGCCTGCATGGGCAGAGCGTCCGCTTATCCTCATAGTGTAAGCATCATGAGTGGGCGCTGAAACTACTACCCTGCCAACACTCCCGCTGCTGTCTAACACTAACGCATGTTTGCTTTGTAACAAAGTATAATCAAAATTCTTTGCCCCATGCAGTCCCCTTTCCTCTGCCGATGTAAACAGCACCTCTATGTCTCCAACAGAAAGCCCCATGTCCTCTATTACACGCAAAGCCTCAAGTATCTCCACTATCCCGCTTTTGTCATCTGCTCCCAACACGGTTTTCCCGTCTGTCTTAATCACTCCGTTTTCCCTGATTACCCTTATTCCCCCCGTTGACTCTACCGTGTCCATGTGGCTGCTTAACATAAGCGGCATTGCCCCTGTGGCGTTGCCCTTCTTATATCCTACAAGGTTAAATGAATCCCCATAAGACTGGATACTCACACTAAACCCCAGTCCAATTAACTTGCCAGCTAAAACCTCTCCGATTACCTGTTCCTGAAACGACATCGAGTCTATACTGATAAGCTCAAGGAAATTATTAATAAGCCTGTCTGTATTTATACTATCACGAAGCATCTGCCCTGTTGTTTTCAATGTCTAATTCCTCTGTCCAAACAGGGCGCTCCCCACTCTGACCATTGTAGCACCCTCTTCTATCGCCACTCTGAAATCATCAGACATCCCCATAGACAAATGTACCGCATCTGTATGGCCACGTGCTATTGCTTCATCCCTGATTGTGCGTAACCTTTGGAAATACGGTCGGCTGGCCTCAGGATTATCTAAATTTGGAGGGATTGCCATAAAACCCACAAGCTGCACATTTTTCATGTTTGCAATGCAGGTTGTTAACTCAGGCAGAAGATCAATCTCTATACCAGTTTTTGTATCCTCATCGGAGAGTTTTGGCTGAATCAGCACTTTCTGTATCATCCCAAGTTTTTTGGCTTCTTTATCTATAATCTCAACCAACTCCACAGAGTCAACCGAGTGAATATAGTCAAAAAGTCCGACAGCTTTTTTCACCTTGTTTTTTTGCAGATGCCCAAGCAGATGCCATCTCACACATGGAAACGATTCATGCGCTGTTAGTGTCTGGATTTTCTCAAGCCCCTCTTTAACGTAACTCTCTCCAAAATCTCTGACACCGGCCTCCATTGCAATACAAACTAACTCTGCAGGATAATACTTAGACACAGCTATTAATGCCACTTCATCGGGGTTTCTGTCTGCTTTAGCAGAGGAGTTACAGATTGCCTTATGGATGTCAGAAATACGGCGGACAAGCTCCTGTGTGTCAATCATAAAGGAAGAACAAAATAAAAACTGTTTCCCTTAGGCATAGGGTCATAACCAAAGACACCGCCGTGAATTTCCACTGCGTTTTTAATAAACGTAAGTCCATGCCCGGTTCCCGGACGTGACCCAATGTTTGACCCCCTAAAGCCCTCCTCAAATATCTTGTCCCTTTCCTCTGACCTGATGTTTTGGCCAGTAGTGAATACGCTGTACTTTACTCCGTTTTTATTAGCTCCGAAATAGCCGGGTAGTATCTCTCTGCAGTAGCGCATTAGCTTATATTTTTTACCGTGCTCATCTACGGCATAATCGGTATATTTTAAGGCATTAGAAAAGAGATTGGCAAAAACCTGCGCTATAAGGCCAAGGTCAACTACCGTTATTATCTCATCTGCCTCATTGCTGCAACAGTCCTCTACGGTTATATTCATCTCTTTGAATCGGTCAATAAAACGGTCTATCTGATGCAGGATTATATCCTTGTGCATGTTGCACGGCTTTGTTCTGAGAGTTAAGTGTCCTTTGTCAAAGTGGCTCTTTCTGAACAGGGTTTCAAGAAACAGGGATGTGTTATGGTAGTGTTTATCTATGTTTTGAAACTCCTCTATAAGACCCAGGTTTACCTCCGTGAGTTCTGCCAAAAGGTGCTCTATACACACCTCGTCACACTCAGCATCATGCGTGTATTTATTGAGAAACTTTTCAATCTCCATGTTTTTTGTGATTTTACCTTTCATCCGGCGCAAAAACAGTTTAAATATCATATTGGGCACAATGATGTTATGTTCAATATCGGCTACAAGATTGCGGATAAACCTCAGGTGCTCTATGTTTTTATTAAGCAGCAACCGGTTATGGATGTTAAAACCGATTCTGTTTGCATACTTTTCTAAAAAAAACTCATCCGCCTCTGAAAGATTAGTGTTGGGATAAACTACGAGAGTGCCAAGAATGTTATTTTTATGCGTATTTGGCAACTGTTCGCTTAGGATCCTTTTCCCCTTTATTGTTATTATGAGATTGTTGCCTGCGCGGTATGTGCTGTCTGCGGGGCTGATGTCATCAGGGGGCGGCTTATAAAGGCCATTTTCAGGATTTTCCGTTTTTGCCACTAAAGAAAGCTCAAGTGAACGTGAATCGTAGAGGTAGAGCATGGCATCGAGTTTCAGAAACACTTTTGGCACTGCCACGCACAGAAAATAGAGCTCCTCTATTTCATTAAACTCCTGAGCAAGGTCATAAAAAGTCTTAAGTGCATCGGCCTGCTCTTGCGTAAAATCGTATTGTCTGTAAGTATTACGCTTACTTTCAGCATACTCCAGTATCTGGCTCATTACGGCCACGTGTTTTACCTCTTTACGCCTCTTAATTTAAGCAACATCAGACGTTCTAAAGTCTAACAAAAGCTTTTTTCTGCTGTCAACTCTAAAACCCCGGGTTTATGTTTTTGATTGCTCTGCCAGGCCCATGTTTAATGAAACAAATCAAAATTATTCTTTATAAAACTCACAGCAGACACGTAATCTTTAAACTGCCTCTCTAACTCTTTAAATTCCCTGAAGTGCACTTTGCATCTGTTTTTTTCTCTTCTAACGCCGACACTGATGTGCAGCATTTCGTGATAAATAATATATTCTATAATATACCTCGGTATAAGTGGTTTATCAAGTACCGGATTTATGGTAATAATTCCGAGTTCGGAGTTGTAAGCGCCAAGCCTGCGTCTTTTTGCAAATCCCTTAGACGGACGTTTTGCCCACGTTATTACACAACTGATGCTCCCCCCAAAGTACGCACAGTTAACGGCGTCAAACATTTCCCTGAGGTCGTGGAATTTTCCCCGTGTGATGACAGTTCTTTTGCGGTTGGCTGGAGGGGTCTTAATGGAATCAGCATTGTCTTTAATATATTTCTTTAAAACTGAGCCACTTGTTTTTCTGTTTGAGGCAATCATGGCTATTTCTTTCATAACACCATACGGAGCCGTAAGAAACATTTTATGAGCCCTTATGATAAGTTTTTTATCTTTGGTGCTTATCGTAAGAAGGCTTGAGGAATTGTCGGTTATGGTTAGGTTAACAGATAAGCGTGCGGTCTCTTCAATATAGCTTTTTAACCTGTTAAAATCATTCACATTCCCTGCACCGAAGTCAGACATAATAGATATTTTAAAACAAACTAACTATCAGTGTAAAATTTTGATGTTCAGACTGTGTGTCCACTGACTTATACCGAGTTGCAGACAGAAGCATAACGCGGCGGCAAGGAGAAAGCGACGTAGGCGTACTTTTAGTACGTTGAGGAGCTTTTGACGATGCCAACAAAGTTAGGCGATAGAATGCAACTCGAGACCGTTGCAAAATTCCCAAAATGGGGGAAAAGTATTTCCCAATTAATACCGAGTAGCAGCCTAAAATATAATAATGATGAGATTACCACGTCGCTATCGCTCCTCGTAATGACGGATAGGTACGCCCACGCACAGCCCACGCCGTCATTGCGAACCCCCGCAGGGGGTGTGGCAATCTCATCCTTTTTCTATAACATTTTGTTATATTTTTGAACTCAACTTTGGTGTTATAATATTTTTGCAACGGTCTCAACTCGGTATTACTTGTTGCTGATTTCCTCAATATAACACGGTGTGTCAGAGACATATAAGTCAATTGACCCGTTAGTTACGCTGTAGTATGAAACATTGAAGTTACCGCTTTCATCTGCCGGTGTACTTTGTGTTACTAAAGCGCCTGTGACAGTTGTGCCTGAAAGAGGAAATGTTATTATCTTGTCTGAGGCAGCCCATACCACATGTACTGGTTTACCGGCTACCTCAAATCTATAGGCATACGTGGAGGTATCATGATTAAGCGGTATAGTTGTAACTGATGTGAAGGAATCAATTTTTTTTATTAAATTCTTAAGTGTAAAGTAAGCTGGTTTTTTTCTGCCTCCCCGGGGGTCAATCAAGCCAGCATCTGACATTTTATAATACACATAAAAGATTTTTTCTGCTCCTGCAGCAAAAGCTCTGACATAACCTTTCACTATGTTCTTAGCCTGAGATAATTCATCCGGCGAGTTGTTAGCGCCTGTATCCGGATGGTTTGTGCTAAACACCATGTACTCTGTGTTCCAGAGTCTGTTAATATTTTTATGGCTAAAGACATCGTGCCAAACGCTTGTTGCAAGATCCCCAACATCATCACGCTGTGGCAGATAGTGCCAATTACCTACATCAAAAGGTGAAAAGTCCAGCGAATCTAACACATACTGCCAGTATGACGTGTTACCGCCCGTTGCTCCGCCGTTTAATATCTTTGCCTGTGGGTAAACCTCTTTAATCGCCGTCGTTGTGACCTTGACCAGCTCTACATAATCGCGCGCTGTTCCCTTATAAAATATCATCGGCGAGCCGGCGGTAAGGCTGGATTCAGGTTCGTTTAATATTTCCCAGTAATTGACAGGATAGAGAAGCCCGGGCATGTCATTGACGCCGTCTCCGTTATAGCGGTCAACCAAAGCCTTCACAAAGTTACTGTAAGCTTCAATATCATACGGATTGTACCTGCTTGCTGGCAAATCGGCAAGCCATCCTGTTGAGGTCTCCCAACCTGGTAATCCCTCCCAGTGCTCCTGGTCCCAGTCTACAAAGGGCCAAATTGTTGCTATTATTGAAATCCCGTGCTCTTCAGCCGCTCTTACGTATGCATCCGGTATCGTAAAATCATAGACTCCCCTTTCGTGCTCGATTATGTTACGGTTAAAGGGGCCGGGATGGGGCCTGTCCCACTTAAATCCAAGATCATCGTACGGTGTAAAATACGAATATGAAGCAAATGCAGTACTCCACGGCATTGCCACTGACGAGCTGCCAACTAACCCAAAGGCATTTCCGAGATAACCAAACCGGTGTGTGTTACTATCTGCACACAGCACTTCACCCAGAGAAAGAAACGCCCCAAAAAGCGCTAAAAGCAATATAGAAAAAATCTTTGACATAAAATCCACCCGCTAAAATAGCTATTGTTGATTTGTCATCAAAGACTACACAACTTAATCTATCATTTTTGGACAAAGTTGTCAATAAGTCCTTTTATCACAGTAAATAGCACGGTTAGAAAAAAAAACATTAAAATACCAAAAAAGACTGAATAAGGCATTTGACATTTCAATATCGTTATGTTACAGTATTCTGAGTGGGTAGTTTTAAGGCAGCACAGATACGGTGTAGTCAGTAGAGAGTTAGTATATAGTAAATTTGACGCGGGGTGGAGCAGTCCGGTAGCTCGTCGGGCTCATAACCCGAAGGTCGGTGGTTCAAATCCGCCCCCCGCCACCAAATTCCTCCTTAGTTTGTTAAATAACCCAAAAAATCTTAACTTTATGACATAGCTCATATATATAAAAGCCGATTTTGTTAGATAATTATGTAAGATGTTAATAACTCTATTAGGAGGAAGGCTATGGCTGAGAAAATAACAAAGGACTCTGTGATTGGGCAGGTTATAAAGGATGTGCCGGGGGCAAAGGATGTTATAGAGAAGTACTTCGGTAACGGCTGTTTTACTTGTCCAGGAATTAATATGGAATCAATATCGTTTGGTTCTATGATGCACAATATGGATCCGCAGAAAATTGTGGACGAAATAAACTCATTATAAGGGGGACAAAACCATTATGGAATGTAAATGTTTTGTATGCGGCACCCAGAGCAAAGACAGGGTGTATTTAGAGTGTTATCATGAGGGTGAGAAAAAGATGGTTTGTGTGCGGTGCCTTCCGCCTCTCATTCACGGCGCCCACTAAATTTTAATAGTATTGAACACAGATAAACGCAGATAGATTAAATAATCCTAATCTCTGTGCTAATCTGTGTTTTATTTGGTTTTTGTTAATTTGCTTTTTTGATTGCTTATTGTTATAATTTTCTACAGAGTTAGAAAATATGGAAAATAAGCACTCAAAAGGCGTAATATCGGCAATAGGCAATACCCCGCTTGTTACTCTTAAAAACATAAACCCTGTCAGTGGGGTTGAAATTCTTGCTAAATTAGAGGGTAACAACCCTGGCGGTTCCGTTAAGGACAGAATAGCGTGGTATATGGTCAAAGACGCTGAGGACAGGGGACTTCTTACAAAAGATAAAATAATCCTTGAACCAACAAGCGGCAACACCGGCATTGGTTTGGCTATGGTGGGGGCGGCAAGGGGTTACAGGGTTAAGCTTGTAATGCCCGAGTGTGTTAGTATGGAAAGAAGAATGACTCTTGAGGCATTTGGCGCAGAATTAATCCTGAGTCCCGGCTGTGAGGGCACAGACGGTGCAATTCGCATGGCTCACAGAATATATGATGACAACAGACAAGTATATTTTATGCCGGATCAGTTTAATAATCCTGCCAACATCAGAGCCCACTACGAAACAACAGGTGTTGAGATTTATGAGCAAACCAAAGGAGAGGTAAGCGTTTTTGTAGCCGGCATGGGAACAACCGGAACTCTGATGGGTACAGGTAAGAGACTTAAGGAGTATGATGCCTCAATAAAAATAGTCGGCGTAGAGCCGCTTCTGGGACATAAGATTCAGGGACTTAAAAACATGGCTGAATCCATAGTGCCGGGCATATGGGACTTATCAAAAATAGATGAGAAACTTAATGTCGAGGATGATGACGCATTTACAATGGCTCGGAGTTTGGCAGTAAAAGAGGGACTCTTTGTTGGTATGAGCAGCGGAGCTGCGGTGCATGCCGCAGTTGAAATGGCTAAGAGCATTAAAAGTGGTATGATTGTTGTGATATTACCCGACAGAGGGGACAGATACCTGAGCACAACCCTGTTTAAATCAATATGTGCTGACTGCCCGCCCTAAGATACCGTGATGGAGAGCAAAAATTTGTTTTCAAACCTGTTCATATTTGAGATGGCAAATAACCACATGGGTGATGTGCAACATGGGTTGCGTGTTATCAGGGAGTTCCACAACGTATGCAGCGGTTTTAAGGAATTTAACTTTGCTTTTAAATTTCAATACAGAGACATAGAGACCTTTATTCACAATGATTATAAAAACAGAACAGATATAAAATACGTTAAGAGATTTTTGGAAACAAACATCTCTGCCTCTGAAAAAAAACTCTTAAAAACTGAGGCTGAAAAGCTGGGCTTCATAACCATCTGTACCCCGTTTGACGAAAACTCTGTTGATTTAATAGAGGACCATGGATTTTCAATCATAAAAATCGCAAGCTGCTCATTTACAGACTGGCCACTTCTTGAAAAAATCGCAAAAAAAGATAAACCAATTATTGCCTCCACTGCCAGCGCATCGCTTGAGGATATAGACCAGGTTGTACTGTTTTTTGAACACAGGGAAAAAACACTTTGTCTCATGCACTGTGTGGGCGAGTACCCGACGGCTGAGAGCAACTTACAGTTGAACCAAATTGATTTGTTAAAGAGAAGATATCCTGACCTGACCGTTGGATTTTCAACTCACGAATCCCCCGACAACACCGACTCAATAAAAATCGCAATAGCTAAAGGAGCGAAGGTTTTTGAAAGACATGTTGCCCTTAAGACCGAAAAATATGATATAAACGCATATTCCTCTACTCCTGAGCAAATACAAGCGTGGCTTAAATCGGCAAGCAGTGCGTTTGCCATGTGCGGGGGTGTAAGTGTGGAGAGGTTTGCTGGTTCTGACAAAGAAAAAGCAGACTTAAGGGGATTACAAAGGGGAGTTTTTGCTAAAACCACAATTGAGGCAGGACAATGCATTGACACTTCAAACACCTTTTATGCAATCCCTAATCTTGAAAATCAAATAGTAGCAAATGATATGTCAAAATACATCGAGTTTATCGCCATAAAAAATATTAAAGCCGGTGAACCGGTTACGTTACCTGATGTCTCCACAAAAAACTTCAGAGCTGACGTGCTGGCAATCATTAATAAACTAAAACCACTACTGACGGAAAGTAAGATAGCACTCAGTGACAAGCTGGAAATGGAACTGTCTCACCACTACGGAATAGAGCGGTTCAGTGAGTGGGGCGCTGCTATTATAAACTGTATAAACAGAGAGTACTGTAAGAAGATAATTATCCTGCTTCCCGGACAAAAGCACCCAGTTCATTTCCATAAAAAGAAAGAAGAGACCTTTCATGTCCTCTATGGCAGCGTAACGGTTAACCTTGGCGGCATAGAAAAGACATACAAGTGTGGGGACATTGTGGTTGTTGAGCGGGAGGTAAAACACAATTTCAGCTCAGAAGACGGCGCAATTTTTGAGGAGATTTCAACCACTCATTACAAGGACGATTCGTTTTATGACGATGAAAAGATTGCAAAAAACAGAAAAACCGCTATGACTTTCTGGGCCGATTGGCTTTATAAGCCTATATTTTAGAGGCTGCTGACATATTTGAAAACAATCGTGTGGGACAATGATGACGTGTTAAATGACCTGATGCGCCAGTGGTTTAACTTAAAGTGGCTTGCGGAAAATCATAACTGCCCGGTTTGTTATGAGGAGCTTACTGAAAATCCTCCGCACCGGATTCTTGGCGTTACTTTAACACAATACCTACAGTCTCTGGATGAGTTCAGGGTTTCACAAAAGTATGAGGATATGGAGCCCGTGCGAGAGGTAATGGAGTGGTTTAAGCGTCATGGCGAAAGTTTCAGACACATTGCACTCACTGCAACATCCTTTGCTTGTGCCCACATTTCAGCCTCATGGGTTATTAAGCACTATGGAAAGTGGATACGCACTTTTCACTTTATACCGGCTATGAGACCAAATGAGGGCTATCCGGTGTATGACACGGATAAAGCCTCCTTTCTAAAGTGGCTTGACAAGGACTGCACTATTGTTGATGACAGTATAACAAACATAGCAGACAGCAACGGTGTTTTATTTCCACGTCCCTGGAATGGAGCCACAACGACTATAACTGAAGCACTTGATGCTCTTTTACAGTAATGATGGGAGGGTAAGCGCTGATAACAAAACTTTCAGACTATGTGATTGACCTGATTAAAGGCTTCGGAGTCAATCATGTCTTTATGCTGCCCGGTGGCGGCTGTATGCACCTGGTTGATTCTGTGGGCAGAAAAATTAACCACACCGGATTTCTTCACGAACAGGCGGCTATCATTGCCGCCGATGGCTTTGCCCAGTACAACAATGATGTAGCCGTTGCTCTTGTTACAACAGGCCCCGGAGGCACTAACGCTATAACCGGAGTCACTGCTTCATGGATAGATTCAACACCGCTTGTGGTGCTATCGGGGCAAGTTAAACGTAAGGATTTGCTTTTTGGCAGGGGACTGAGACAGATGGGTGTTCAGGAGGCAGACATTGTCTCTATGGTAAAACCCATTACAAAGTATGCTGTCACCGTTATGGAACCTGATGAGATTCGTTATCATATAGAGAAGGCCTTCTATCTTGCAAAGACCGGTCGCCCTGGTCCGGTTTGGATTGACATCCCGCTTGATGTTCAGGGAGCTGGCATCAATACTGAAAATCTCAAAGGTTTCGAGCCTGACTCAGAAAGGTATAAGGTAGAAAAAACAGTGCTAAACTCTATGCTTGAAAAAACTATAGAGCTACTAAATAACTCAAAGCGGCCTGTAATTTTGGCAGGAAGGGGTATCAGGTTTGCTGAGGCTCAGGGGGAATTTCTATCGCTTGCAGAGTTTCTTAAAATTCCTGTCCTTGCCACATGGCGGCTTATGGATATACTGCCTGAGGATAGCGATTTGTATTTTGGACGTCCCGGCTCTATTGCCTCACGCGGGGCAAATTTTATCCTCCAAAATTCCGATTTTCTGCTAACTATTGGCGCCCGGCTTGACCTTCCGCAGGTTGGATACAATTATCGCGACTTTGCCCGCAGCGCTAAAAAAGTTATCGTAGATATAGATGAGGCTGAAATCAGAAAAATTGATACAGAAATTGCAATCCCAATAGTAACAGATGCAAAGGAGTTTCTAAACAAGTTCATACATAAATTACACCTAATAAAACACACGGAGCGCTCAAATTGGCAGCTTATGTGTAAAAAATGGAAAGAGGCGTATCCGGTAGTGCTGCCAGAGTATCTATCACAATCAGAATACGTCAATACATATGCCTTGATAAATACGCTATCAGATCTTCTTACGGAAAATGATGTGATTGTACCCGGATCTTCAGGCAGTTGCGCAGAAATAACCTGTCAGAGCTTTAGGGTTAAGAGGGGCCAGCGGGTTATTAACTCCCCGGGGCTGGGCTCGATGGGGTTTGGACTTCCTCAAAGCATAGGGGTAGCTATAGCAAGCAGCAGACGCTCAATTTGTATAGTGGGAGACGGCGGCCTTCAGCACAACATCCAGGAACTCCAAACCATGAAACGCCTCAATCTGCCCGTAAAACTGTTTGTGCTAAACAATAATGGATATGCTGCTATCAGAAACACTCATAACAGGTTTTTTGAAGGCCGGCTTGTTTGCTGTGATCCCTCAAGCGCTCTGACGCTGCCCGATACGTGTAAAGTTGCCCGGGCTTACGGACTGCCCGCTGTAAGAATATCCGATCAGAGAATCCTAAAACACGAGGTCACTAAGGTTCTCGACACAGATGGCCCTGCGGTGTGTGAGGTGATGGTTGACCCTGATTTACAAACCGCGCCCAGACTGTCCTCTATGGCAATGCCGGATGGCACTATGGTCTCTAAACCGCTTGAGGATTTGTGGCCTTTCTTAGACAGGGATGAGTTTCTTGCTAATATGAGTGTAACTTCTAACGGAGACTCAGGATAGCAAATTTAATGCAAGCTTTATTCTATTGCAGGCAGACCAAATTGATTAACGTAGTCTCTCTTAGATGACTATATCTTAATACCACTTAAAAGTGGTATTGACAAATGGATTCTCTAAAACATACCTTCACTGTATATTGTTATTATTTCATTATTTAATTTCAGAAATTCTTTAATTTGATGGACGATTTCATCCTGACAGGAATATGTTGATATTAATATTGGAGATTCATCTTTAATATCGCAGGGTAACTTTATTTCTATTCCTTTTACTTTCTTGCCTGCATATCTTGTATTTGAATCAACAAAATACAGTACTTTTGAGAGATCCAAACCTGACGCAATAAGTCTTTGGGTATGAGTGCCTACTCCCCATACAATTATTTTATTTTTATTTAATAATTTGTTTTTGATTATTGATTTTACTTCTAAATCAATAATGGAACATTTAGTTATATAATCTCTTATCTTTAATTCACTAATATTATCTCTAATCATTGTAAAGTTATTTTCATCTGTTTTTTGTGATAGCATATGAATGTCAGGATGTATCGTACGATTTAATTTGCATTCGTTCTGTTGCATTTTAAGTATTTTAAAATGGAAAATAGATAAAAGATTTTTTATAGAATATTGTGAAAAATAATTGATATGTTCGATGCTAAATTGCTGAAAAGGCGCTGAAATGTATAAATCAAATCTTTCTGCGTCAGGCACTTCTATAAATAATAATCCATGGTCTTTTAATAAAGAATAAATCTTCTGCATTGAATTGTTGCAATCAACCAGATGTTCTAAAACAGACGATAAAATAATTAAATCAAACTTTTCATCAGTATCGAAGCTATAAATACTATTGACAGTTGCTTCTATATTATATAATTCTTTTATAGTTTTTACACAAGAAGATGAGGGATCGAGTCCTAACAGATTTAGGTACCCATTTAACTTAAATAAGGATAATAAGCAACCTGTTGAACACCCTATATCTAATATTCTTGCATTTTTATCGTTCAAATGCGGAATTAAGAAATTAACAATCTTTGTAAACATAACAACGTACTCATCTGAAACAATGCCATCGCTATAATTAAACTCATACTTAGACATTTGTGCGTAATAATTGTTAAAATCGGCCTGCGAAGGAATTCCCTCCGCATATACAAAGCCACAATGATTACAAACAACAACATCATAACTTTCTGATAAAGAAAGTACCTCATTACCAAACATCTGAGTATAAAGATGAGATTTCTCAGGAAAGGAACAAATAGGACAAATCCTCTCATGCAACGCTGTTTTTAAATTTAACATTTAGCCTCCATTTTAGCAGAACAAGCTATTTTTTGAATTTACTAAGAATCATAGAAATATTGTATAATCTCTTGCGGACTCCTTTATCAAAGCTGCTTCATCTTGAGTTTCTGAAGCCGGACAGCCATGCTTAAATTTCCTGAAGAAAGTATTTTTATGATAACAAAGATACGGTATCTATATCATCTTCTTTGGGACATCTGAATAACGTTTCGCAATTTTTACAACTGCTGTTTAGATGTCTCATGCCTTTAAGATGGAGTTCCTGAAATATTTTCAATCGTTCTCCGAGCCATATACTTTTTAAGGATTGCTCTTTTACATTTCCGACTTTCGTCTGTTTGTTCCAGTCAACGCAGCAGCATACGACATCACCATCAGAGGTTATAGCCATAGTATAAAACGGATAAGGGCATGTTTTTCGTAAATTTCTGGTAATTTTTATTTTAAGATCAGGCTTGTCTGAATATAAATTATTTAATAAAGGATGTTCCTCGAAACCATTCCAATTCATCGGTTCTTCAACAACAGCCTCATCTGCTACGTTTCTGTAATAATTTATGAAATCCTGATTTTCGTCACTAAAAGTGTCTATCATTTTTGCATATATAAATAAATTATTTGCCTTTTGAGAATCACGTATTTTCCGGAGGTTCAAAACATTGTCTCTGATTCTTGTTACCGGAATTTGTGATTTTGTTAATTCAAAATGCTTTTTCTGAAAAATAGAGGAAACTGAAACACGGAGATAGAGTGCACCAGAATAATTTTTACTGACATGAACTAATTTCTCTGAAATATCCGGATAGAGCATTGTGCCATTTGTTGTAATTTCTATTCGCTCGCTGATGTTAAAGTTGATCGCCTTTTCAAGCATATTGAGAAAATTTGGGTTTAAGAAAGGTTCACCGATATAATAGAACTTCAAACTCTTTATCTGACCCCAGGTCTTCAGCTCATCTGCGATTTTGTCGAATAGATCCATATCCATATGGCATAATTTACCGGCGTGTTTCATGAAATCCGGCAAATGTCTGGCGCAAAATACACATTTATAATTACAATAATTAGTTGGATCAATATTAAGTGTAAAGGGCATCTTTAATGGTATGATATCTTTCAAATATTTCCTATTGTAATTCTGTAATTGAGAATATGGCACTATATTTAGATTCATAGGATCACCTCGGTATTTACGCTCAGATAATATAAGTATTCAAATATCGTATAATATCTTAAGTCTATCTGCATCATTACTCAAAATATCCTCAGAAGACATTCTAAATTTGAATATATTGCAATTTGCACAAAACTCACCTGCATTCTCAATTCCATCAAGCATCCGACGTCTAAACTTTTTAAATTGCTTACCGTTCCATATTTCACGTACTGATTTCGTATTGCAATCATCTATAATTATTGGGTAAGGAATAGCACAGCAAGGTGCAACTTTCCCATCAGGCATAATTTGCATCTGGAAAAAAGGTTTTGGACAAAATCTAACTACAGAAACCGGTAAGCCAAACTGAGTAACTGATGAATCTGTAACACCTGATAATTTTCCATAGTCCACGCCAGGAACTATAGGAACGGTATGTTCAACTGCAATGGTATCGCAAATATCCCCAAACATCTTGTAAAACCTTTCCTCATCCTCCTTGTCCTCAAGCGCAGTATCCACAACCTTGATATATAAGTGTGCTTTTTTTTTGTTATTATAAAAATAGCGTATATTATCAACATGTTTCTCGAAATCAATGACTACACCGCTTACATCCTTATATTTTTTTTTTGTAGTTCCCTGTATTGATAAGAGCAATCTTGAGAGCCCGGCCTCAGTAAGCGCATCTGTCATTGCAGGGGTTAAAAGAGATGCATTTGTCGCGATTTCAACTGTATTTGCTACATTTTTTAAAACCGCATATTCAACCATCTCTACGATATTATTGTGTAAAAGCGGCTCGCCCATTCCTGCAATACGCAATATCTTCAACTTATTTGGAAATAAGGCTGCATCGTCTATACATTTCTTATATAAATTAATGTCCAAACTGGTTTTATCGCAAACAAAACCACGATTCGCTTTCTCTACAGAAAACAGGCAATAGTTACATTTAAAATTACATGCATGTATTGGAAATATGAGCAATAAAAAGGGGGTGTCTAAAGGCAGGACCTCTGCAAGTGCCACTCGTTTACCACCCGGCGTTTGCCCGCTGACGTTTCTTGCTTTCAATATTACCCCCTCTCGATTATTAACTTGTGCACTTATATTAAAAACTTCTTATAGTTCTTAAAAAACCCTCTTTTACACTGAACGATGGCCTCCATCCAATCCCGATTATTTTGGCGATATCCATATTTCCTCTTATTATTTTGCTTTTTATGTAGTTAGAATCTTTTGGAAGTTCCTTTTGTATAACCCTGAGATTCTTTTCCGGGAACAGGCTTACAAGCATTTGAGCTAGTTCCATAATACTTGTTTCCTCACCAGTCCCGATATTATATGCATCCCCATTTTCCCCTTTAAATAATACAGTAAAAAAACCTGCTACAGCGTCTGCCAAATAACAAAACGATCTTATAGCTGTTCCATCACTATACAAAGTAATGTCCCTGTCATTAACGATATCTGCAACAAAATCACTAAACACCCGTCCATCGTCAAGCTTCATCCCAGGACCATATGTATGAGTAGGTCTTATGATTTTTACACAAATATCGTACTGATGATGCCAGCTTATACACATATTCTCTCCCATCCGTTTGCTTTCAGCATAGCAAGAACGCACCTGCAAGGGATCCAAAGGTCCAAAATAATTTTCTCTTGCAGGAATCATATCTGAGGGAAGGTCACCATAAACGTCACCGCTGCTAAAAAAAAGAAATGCCTCTACACCTTTGCGCCTGGCATATTCAAGGAGGTGATATGTGCCTATAACATTAGGACATAGCGTTCCTACAGGGTCATTACCATAATACTTTGGGCTTGCATTACTGGCAGCATGAATGATATAGTCAATTTTTTCTGTTATATTTAACGGATTACATACATCCTGGATTAAAAAACTCAGATCAGGCCTGCCAATATAATGCTCGAATCTTTTTATCGCATATTCTTTGTTTCTTGCTAACACAATAACCCTGCTTTTTAAATCAGAAGGTAGTTTCTCGTTTATGAATAATATAGTTTCTATCATATAAGCAGGCAGAAAACCGTTTCCACCTGTAACCAGAATGGTTTTGCCTCTAAAACACTCCCACTCAAGTTTCACAGATGAAATAAAGTGTAAGTCCTCTTCAATAATAGGATGTCTCATCAGTTGTCTACCCTTATTTAAACCAAAGTTAACCGCATTTTACAAGAGCCGGGTGTGTATATAGTGGTTTCATATTGTTGAATAAAGCACAGTATCCGTGATAAACGATGTGTAGTTACGCAAAAATAAATTATAACCCAGCTTTAAGCTTTCAACAAAGAGAGGAATGTCCCAAATGTGGTTTGGCAGGTGGTAAACGCTTATGGCAAGGTCGGGTTTGCTTTCTCTTATGAGTGCCTCAGCGCCTTGTAGCGCTTCTAACTCTGCCCCCTCCACGTCCATATTGATAAGGGTTGGATTAAACCCGGGTATTACCTTATCTAATGCAACACACTGAATGACCGATTCCCCTTCTTCTGAGATTACACTGATAGTCCCGTTACCCCCCGCAAAACGAAATTGAGTATTATGGCTAAAGACACCGCACGGAAAGGCAACAACACTTCGTGCCAGTTGAATGTGGTTGAGGCACAGGTATTGAGTTAGAACGTCAAAATTTTTCGGGTCGGGTTCAAAGCAGACGATTGCCTCTGTTTTACCATGCAGGTTATTAAGCAGCCTAACCGTATCGCCGTCATATGCCCCGCAATTTATAAAGCGTGAAACTCCTTTATTCAATTTAATATCAGGCGAAAAATATTGTGATTCAGGAACATCGGCAGGGATTCTAACCGGTTTTCTCTGCATATGTGTTTGAATAAAGCGAACATATATTTCACGGCTCAGCTCATCCTTAAAAAGATCAAAGGAGGCAACAATTTTATCTTTGTTAACTACATAATAATCAAACCCATCCTTTCCAATTCCTGTCAGTGCATCATGACACAGATGATACTCATATATATCAGTTGCCGTTATTATATTTTTAAATCCCAACTGGAGCAGGCAGTTGAATATCTCTTCATGATATTGCGTCTTTCCTACGGTTACTACCACTACTGCATTTTCCTTTTCATCATTGGTTGGTGAAAAATCAAATGGTGAAAACGCAGGCACACCGCAACAAGCATCACCGGATTTAAATTTGATGTCTATCACAGCATGTACTTTAAGCTTATATCGTTTTAAAATAAAAACTGAGAACCCTATAAAACCTCTGCCTCCACCGTAAAGTATTATTTTTTTATTACCAAGCAAATTATGTACACAGTTTGTTGGATTATTAAATAAAGAGGGATGGTCAAACAATTGAAGGAGTCTTTCTCTATGGTCTTGCATATCTTTCCACCTGTTCAATGATAACACTATCCCCTTGATTTGTCTATCACTAAGGGGGCAGGAGTGATCTTAAATATCTTTTCCTGAACAAATCGGTATATATGTCTCATCACGATATACACAGGTCTTGGAATAAAGATCATGGGTAAACTTATTAAACGGAGTTTCCATGAAAATCTGACAAATATAGTCAACATGTCTTTATAAAAAGTACCTTTATTAAATATTTTCCCATGGCCTATAAACATCATTAGAAACCTGTAACCACCTTGTTGTTTGAAAGGTGAGGCCATAGTTAGCTCCCTCAGTTTTGGGTCATGGATGATTGAACAGCAATATATCCAGTGCCTATACCATGAAAGAAGAGTAATAGGGGAGGCTCCCAGAAGATTCCTGATGACTATCAATTGTTCCGATACATATACAGTGAAATTTTCTCTGACCGATTTGTCAATAATTGCAAAATGGGGATAAGAATATGGGAAGAACTTATAATTTTCTATAAGGCACTGGGAATCATATTTTTCGGTTCTGTAAATAAATCCAGGGATAAAAGACAAAACATAATAATAATATATTCCTTGTTTAATTAAATCCATAGGATTGCCTCTTATCCCTCTTTGTGTATCAAAGAGCCCGGGGGAACCAACTATAATAATATCATAAGTACCGTAAATTATCGCACCAATGACATCAGAGACTTCTGTAAAATCAAAAGTGTCATCATCACATAATATCCATGTGTACTCCATATCCGAAATTTCAACAGCACGGGCATAATTCCCCGCGCCACCTATATTGTGTTTATGTCGAAAAATTGCAATGTTTCTGAAAAGATGGCTGTACTTTTCACATACCACAGGCGTATCATCCGGTGAGCAATTGTCTAAAACTGTTATCTTACAGTCTTTAAATGGACTACTTAGGAGTTGGCGCAGGGTTTCATCTAAGTATGAGGCCCTGTTGTAGGTAATTATCGTGATGCCGAGTTTCTCTTCTACCACTGTTTTGCAAAATAGCAGCAAGTGGGCTCTTTTGTCAAGAACATTTTTTACAGAGTTCTGCATACGATCCATGGTGAGAGGACAGACTTGTTTTCTTCTTATACTTAGGGTAGTATAAATATAGGGTGATTAGTTGTTAATGTTAATACAAGCAAGTGCTGTCCGATTTGTTATTGACAGAGGTGGCTGCTATCTGCTTATTTCATACACTAATGGATTAACGAGGGGTGTTGACCGTGCTTGAAGAGAAGCTCGGTATATCAATTATAACTTACAACAGGGACAAATACCTTGACCACACCTTGTCGAGCGTTTTAAACAGCATTTTTAAAAAATGCAATATAACAGTCTATGACAACTGCTCCACAGATGAAACACAAACAGTATGCGAAAAGTACAGGAGTTTGTTTTCAAACTTTGTAGTGATTCGGCATAGGTTGAATATTGGAGGCAGCGCTAATTACCTTCGTGCGGTGGAAAATTCTGACACTGAATATACATGGATATTGGCTGCTGCCAATGATTACGACTTTGAAGACGTTAGCGAAGTTGTTACAGCAATAGAGGATGGTACTTACGATATGATTGTCGTTGGTGATCAGCAGCCAGGTGAAGCTAGGAATGTGCAATGGAGATGGAATCAGCGTGGTGTTGGTAAAAAAGCAAAAGAATTACACATGGAAGGGATGAAGTACTTTTACCATATTAATTCTGTTCCTTGTATTATTTTTAAGACAGAGCTTTTTGATTCTGTTTGCTTACAAAGAGGTTACGAGTGTTTGTCCTGTAATTGGCCCAACGCTGAATTTATAAATAAATCAATAAGAGATAACTTCAAAGTATATATTTGCAAAAAATATCTGATATCTGGATAACTATTTACCTGCGGCCTGTGTAACGAGCACCGTATCGGATAACCCTTTACTTTATAAAAAGAACCGCTTAATGCGGTCATGTATTTTAATTAATTTAACGAATAATCTGTAATTCCACGGATATAAGAACAGTAACAATAATTTCCTGATAATATTATATGCAGAGGATAAGGGATAGAATCTTCGTTTGCAGTTTTTGCAAAAGATATGCCATGTTGTAGTGAATAAACGGGTTGTGTCAAAGTTTTTATACTCTAATCTTTCCTTACAATATGGGCAGCATACTATAAAACTATCTTTTTGTATCAGCTCAGGAACAACGTATTTGTTATATTTCCATGAATATCTATAGATTAATACAGACATTCTATAAAAGTCATTATCGTCCATTTGAGTCATGTTTATAATTTCAAATAAATGGTTCTTTACGAAATCAACACTGTCTTTAATGAGTCCTTTTTCGATACAATAACGATATAACATGCTGTTTGGAAAAGGTAAAATGAATCCAAGCAATATACCGGCTTCTATGTGTGTACGCCAGAACTCAAGAGTTTCCTTAGCAGTGTCAAGAGTTTCTTTCACATCGCCAAAAATGAAATTGCCCTGTATTGATATTCCGCAGTCCAACGTCATATGAATCGCGCTATGTATTTGTTCCTGAGTTATATGTTTTTTCATGCTTTTTAGTACAACAGGGCTATAGCTTTCAAATCCATAACTTATTATAAAACATCCGGATTGTTTCATAGACTTAAGGACTGTCTCATCTAATGACTCAACCCGCATCTGACAACCCCATTTAATATCCCATGATAATGTTTTTGTGAAATCCTTAAATCTTTCGCAAAACTCTAATATCCTGTCTGAATTATATGAAAACAACTCATCATAAATCCCTACAATATTTATACGGTATCTGGGAATCATAAGTTTCAGTTCCTGCATGATGGAGTCAATTGAGCGTTGCCTGTATTTATCACCTAAAGGATGATAACAAAACGTGCATGAGTATGGGCACGAACGGGACGATACCAGAGGATATTCCCTTGGAAAATCATAGAGATTATAATAATATGAATCCGATGATCTCAGTGAGTCCAGATGGTGGCTGAAATCGAAACTCTCATAATCCGGCATCGGTAATGAATCAAGGTTTTCTCTCTGTCTCCGTCTTCCGTTTAAGATAAACTCTCCGTTTTTGTAGTAACCAAGACCTAAGACATTAGATAAATCCATCCCATTATCCAAACAAGACAGAAGCTCTGTGACTGAATCCTCACCCTCGCCGACAACAGCATAATCAACGCCCAGGTGCCGGCTCATCAGTTCCGGGTCAGATGTGATAATACCACCACCGGCAATTATTTTCTTACCGTTTTCTTTTGCTAAATTCGTTATATCCTTGATATTGTGATATTGAAAAGATAGTCCGCCTGTTGCAACGAAATCGTAATTGTTCTTATTTAAGAGGTTCATCATGCCATTTTTACCCTTAAACACAAGGCAATCTACCTCATGGCCGGCAGACTTCAACGCTGCTGTTATATAAGAGAGCCCTACGGGGAAAATAAAATCTCCGCCTCCAATGCCAATATCAGGCGAAACGGCCAGTATTTTCACACACTATCTCCCTCTTGTTGTGGAAAATTCTGAATTACACTGCTATTGCCTGATTTTTTCTCTAGCGATAGCAATCTTACCGGAGCGTACAAATTCCTTTACACCCATAGGTTTCATAAGTTCTACAAAGGCCTCGATTTTCTTTTCATCTCCGGTAATTTCTATGGTGTAAGTTTTTTGGCTTGAGTCAACTACCCTGCCCCGGAATATCTCGGCAAGCCTCAAAGCCTCTGCCTTTAATTGTGCCGGAGGAGTTATTTTAATCAGTACCATTTCTCTTTCAACGTGTTCAACCTCGAAGAGATCCTGCACTTTTATGACGTCAATTAGTTTGTTCAACTGCTTTGTAATCTGCTCGACAATTGCCTCCTCACCCTCAGTAACAATAGTCATAACAGATATTTTAGGGTCAAGGGTTTCACCAACAGAAATACTCTCTATGTTGTATCCGCGGCCACTGAAAAGTCCGGCTACGCGGGACAGTACTCCAAACTTATTTTCTACCAAAATCGAAATAGTGTGTCTCATGTCCCTTAGCTCCTTATTTTATAACTTTTAACTTTTTTTCTTCTTTCTTAGGCTCTTCATCAAAAAGCATCTGGTCTATCGGAGCGCCTGCCGGTACCATTGGATAAACCTTCTCCTTCCAGTCTATGACAAAATCCATAAACACTGGCTTCCGCACACGCAGCGCCTCCCGTATAACAGGCTCAACGTCAGAGGGTTTCTCTGCTCTGAGTCCTACCGCTCCGTAAGCCTCTGCGATTTTTACAAAACTTGGCACCTCGTGCAGATAACTGTGCGAGTACCGCTCGTTAAAAAACAACTCCTGCCACTGTCTGACCATACCGAGATAATGATTATTTAAAATAGCCACCTTTACCGGCAGATCATATATGACCGCCGTGGCAAGCTCCTGAATGTTCATCTGAATACTGCCGTCTCCGGCTATATCTATTACGGTTTTATCGGGAAACGCCACCTGTGCCCCAAGGGCTGCCGGAAAGCCGTAACCCATTGTGCCAAGTCCGCCTGAGCTTAAAAATGTCCGCGGCTTTTTGTATTTAAAGAACTGGGCTGCCCACATCTGGTTTTGCCCTACCTCGGTGGCTATTATAGCATCCCCTCCGGTTGCCTCATAAAGCTTCTCAATAACATACTGCGGCTTTATGATATTTTCGTCAAACCGGTAACTAAGCGGCCTTGCCTTTTTCCACTCATCTATGTGTTTAATCCATGACTTCCTGATTTCCTCCCACTGCGGCTTGTCCGTTTCCTTAAGTATCTGATTAAGGGTAAACAGCACTTTTGTTGAATCGCCAACTATTGGGATATCCACATCCACATTCTTTCTTATAGACGTTGGGTCTATGTCAATGTGGATGATTTCTGCATTAGGAGCAAAGGCATCTATTTTACCTGTAACCCTGTCATCAAACCTCATTCCAACGGCAATTAGGAGGTCTGACTCCTGAATGGCCATATTGGCGTAGTAGGTACCGTGCATACCGAGCATTCCAAGCGACAGATGATGGTCGGTGGGAAATGCGCCTATTCCCATAAGTGTGGTAGTGACGGGAATATCCGTAAACTCGGCAAAAATTCTCAGCTCATCTGAGGCCCCGGAAAGTATTACTCCGCCTCCGGCGATTATAACCGGTTTTTTTGAACGGGTGATTTTTTCTGCCGCCTTTTCTATCATCCACCGGTTGCCCTCCATAGTGGGGTTATAGCTTCTTAAGTTAAGTTTGTCCGGCCAGTGGAATTTTCCCGTAGCGGCAGAGACGTCTTTTGGTAAATCTATGACAACCGGCCCGGGTCTGCCTGATGAGGCTATGTGAAAAGCCTCCTTTATTGTATAAGCCAGGTCATTTATATCTTTGACAAGGTAATTGTACTTACAGCAGGGACGGGTGATTCCAACAATGTCAGCCTCCTGAAAGGCGTCATTTCCGATAAGCATTGTGGGCACCTGACCAGTTAAGACCACAATTGGGATAGAGTCCATGGCAGCTGTTGCAATTCCTGTAACTGTGTTTGTAGCGCCCGGGCCTGAGGTAACAAGAGCAACCCCCACCTTGCCGGTTGAGCGGGCATAACCGTCTGCCATATGCGTTGCCCCCTGCTCATGCCGCGTTAGAAATAACTTTATGTCCTTGGCATCATAGAGAGCATCAAAAATGTTTAAAACCACCCCGCCCGGATAACCAAATATGTGCCTTACCCCTTCTTTTTTTAACGACTCAACTATTATCTGTGATCCTGTTGCTTTCATTCCTTTTACCTCTCTCTATACGTACTTTCATACTTTTTTTAACGTTAGCGTGTATTAAAGCATATTTTTAATGATAAGGTAAAGTAATCAAGAGAGTTTAAGAGAAAGGGAAAGGGCTTTGCCCTCTCCCTTAGACCTTCTCCTACAAGGAGGCTAGCCTCCTTGACCTCAGGTTTTTTGTCAGCGATTTGGTGGTTTAGTATTATGTTTTGTTTGTATGATTGTGATTTTAAGTTTTTTAACCGGCGTTCCGCCGCTTAAAAAGTTTCACAGGGGAATCCCCATTTGGGGAGGCGAGCTCTGCCCGCAAAACAGACAAGCAGATTAAAAGATTTATAAATGTTATTGCTTTGAACTCAATTTGCTATACCACTTTGAGCTTACTGTTATTACTTTCTTAAAAAGAATAATTCTGGACGGCGACGCTTTCTTATTCACATAAAATATGTTAAAATCTCCCATACACTAAGTAAGTTTCTATATATTATAAAAGGGAGTAGACCTCGAGACCTTGGAAGAGACTGTAAGAGTATATATTTCCTCAACGTTTGATGATCTGAAAGACTATCGGGCTGAGGTTAGAAAGGCGTTGAGTAAGATAAAAGCCCAACCAGTAGGCATGGAGGATTATACGGCACAGGATTACCGTCCTGTGGATAGCTGCCTTGAGGATGTTGCTTCATGCGATATATATGTCGGGATAATTGCCAGGCGTTACGGGGATATTCCGGACGGGCACAGTGAATCAATTACTGAGCTTGAATACAGAAAGGCTGTAGAGTTAAAAATCCCTATTCTCATTTTTTTACTTGACGAGAAAACAACAGACTGGCCGAGTGAATATTGTGCTATTGACAATGATAAAAAATGTCTTAATAAACTAAAAAATGAACTAAAAGGCAATAAGATGATAGCTCAGTTCACAAATCGTTATGATCTTGCCCTGGAAGTTATGCCTGCTGTTGCGGACTATCAAAAAAAGAAAATCATCAGGCTTCAAATGGAAAAAACCCTGAGAGACCAGTATGCAGAACTGAGTGTTACCGATAGCCTCAAAAAGGAAGCTGCCATAGTGCAATCTTTGTCTGAAAAGGGAAAAATGCAATCAGACGAGGTAAGTGAAATAACAGAAAGTGAGCAACAGAATATAGAGGCTATTAAAGAAATAGTTTTGTCTGGAGTTTATAATAAAGATAAAGAGAAGATTGTAAAAAATAAATTAAAAGAAAAGCTTGATAAAGTCTTAGCATCAGGACATAATAAAGAAAACTGTATAGATATTCTAAAAAGGGACTTAAATATTAATATCAAGGAAATAGCTGATGAAATAAATAATTATCTTAGAAAATACGGTAATAATTTAAATGAATATCAACAAATGAATATAGGTTTGTTGAATTCCAATTACCGCGATCTGGAACGTTTAAACAAAACAATTGAGAGTATTCTAAACACGAATAAGGATTCAAATAAAGCATTTGCTGAAATAATGATTGAATTATCTACCTAGTGGACTTAATAAGTATATATTTGGTTTATCTTGGCGTACTTTTACATGAAAAGAAACAGACGGCGGAGGCTCAGGATTTTATAGACCGTGGAATCACAATATGCAGGGATATTCTTGAAAAAACGCCAAAACAGTATGAGCAGCTCTATACGTTAGCGCTCGCGTTTATAGATAAAAGAAATGTAACTGAATCATTGGGCACTTACAAAAAAGCTATCGTAACATGCCCGGCAAAAGGCGTTTTGAAAAAAGAACTAATGACCTTAGATTTGCTGACAGGGCAGTACCGGAATGCCCAGAGCTTGACGAGGTTCAGAAGCTTCTGACAGAGGCTAATACATAAATCTTTTAATCTGCTCGTATGTTTAGCGGGCAGAGCTCGCTGTGAAACTTTTTAAGCGGCGGTACGCCGGTTAAAAAAATATTTACCTCACAACACACAATCAAAACAGCATATTTATTAAAAGCTGAGATTGCCACACCCCCTTACGGTGGTTCGCAATGACGTCAAAGAAGTCTGACAACAAACTTAGGGTCAAGGGAGCTAGCTCCCTTGTGGGAGAGGGTTTAAGGGAGAGGGCAAAGCCCTTTCCCTTACTTACTTACTCTTAAAAACCGTACTCTTTCCACTTTTCAGTAACTAACTTTATGATTTTTTCATCCATAACAATGTCAGGCGGCCACTCTCTGTGAAACCCCTCTGAGGGAAGTTTTTTTGTGGCGTCAATCCCCATCTTTCCGCCGTAAGCGGTTATAGGAGAGGCATGTTCAAGCACATCTAACGGCCCCTCAAGGATAACAACATCCCGTTTTGGATCCACATTGTTGCCAATTCTCCAGACAACCTCCGATGTGTTTTGCACATCCACCCACTTATCAACAATCACTATCATTTTAGTGAAACTCATCTGCCCCATTCCCCAAAGAGCATACATAATCCTTCTGGCATGACCCGGGTAACGTTTATCTATAGAGACTAATGCAATGTTATGAAACACTCCCTCAAGCGGCAAATTCATGTCAACCACCTCTGGCAGCTGCTTTCTGAGTAGCGGCAGGAAAATCCGCTCCGTAGCCTTTGCTATAAAGCAGTCCTCCATCGGAGGCTTACCCACTATGGTGGCAGGATATATGGCGTCTTTCCGGTGTGTGATACAGGTTATATGAAATACGGGGAAATCATCTTTCATAGAATAGTAACCGGTGTGGTCGCCAAAGGGCCCTTCAGTCCTTCTTTCAAACGGGTTCACGTATCCCTCAAGGACAATTTCCGCATTTGCCGGAACCTCCAGCTCCACGGTTTCACACTTGACAAGCTCAACGGCTGATTTTCGTAAAAATCCGGCAAAGAGCATCTCGTCAATTCCCTCCGGAAGTGGCGCTGTAGCGGAGTACATCACTGCCGGGTCTGCCCCTATTGCTACTGCCACCTCAAGCGGCTTGCCCAGTTTCTCTGCTTTTCTGTAGTGCCGTGCCCCGTCTTTGTGCATATGCCAGTGCATGCCGGTTGTGTGCTCATCGTAAACATGCATACGGTACATGCCGCAGTTGCGCTCGCCGGTTTCAGGGTCTTTTGTAAAGACCAATGGAAGGGTTATAAAGCGGCCTCCGTCTGAAGGCCACGTTTTAAGAATCGGAAATATACTTAATGATGGATTTTCTTTTGTTATAACATCCTTACAGTGTCCTGTTTTAACATATTTGGGTAAAAAATCCGCAAGGCGCTTTAACTTAGGAAGCGCCCTCAGTTTGGATATCAGATTTGTCGGTATCTCAGGCTCTAAAAACTCAAGAATCTCCACTCCGATATCATCTAATTTATCCACCTCAAGAGCCAGACACATCCTTTCAAAAGTGCCAAAGAGATTGACAACGCATGGAAATTGCGCTCCCTTGCAGTTTTCAAAAAAAAGAGCCTCTCCGCCGTTTTTGACAAACCTGTCGTTAATCTCAGTAATTTCAAGCTCAGGGTCAACCTCTGCTTTAATATACTTAATAAGCCCCTTCTTCTTTAATAACCCTATAAAGTCTCTGATATCTCTGTATGCCATCTCATCCTTTTTGCAATCAGCCCTTAACTCAGAGGCTTTTTACCACCTTTATTTTTACCACGGTTGCTGTTGCTCTTTTCTGCCGGAGTATCTTCAGTTGATACGTCATCTATACCGGCGATGCCTAAATCAGCCGGCAAGGAGATATCCGGTGTCATCTCCTCAGGTGTTATTTCAACACCACTGACACTCTCCTCACTGAGAATCTCCACAGTCGTGTCATTCAGCGATAAGTCATAATTTTCAAAAGACAACTTGGACGGCACTATCGTCTCCTCATCAAAGTCCGGAGTGCTGCTCTCATCTGTAGCTAACACTGCTGAATCACTTAGTCCAGGTTCATCATCAAGAGAGAGTTCAAGGTCCGGAATATCGTCTAAGTCCGGAGCGCTGCTCTCATCTATAGCTAACACAACTGAATCGCTAAGTCTTGGTTCATCGTCAAGAGAAAGTCCAAGGTCCGGAATATCCTCTAAATCCGGAGCGCTGCTCTCATCTATAGCTAACACAGCTGAATCACTTAGTCTCGGTTCATCGTCAAGAGAAAGCTCAAGGTCAGGAATATCCTCTAAATCCGGAGTGCTGCTCTCATCTATAGCTAACACAGCTGAATCACTAAGTCTCGGCTCATCCTCAAGAGAAAGCTCAAGGTCAGGAATATCCTCTAAATCCGGTGCGCTGCTCTCATCTGTAGCTAACACAGCTGAATCACTAAGTCTCGGCTCATCATCTAGCGAAAGTTCAAGGTCCGGAATATCGTCTAAATCCGGAGTGCTGCTCTCATCTGTAGCTAACACAGCTGAATCGCTAAGTCTCGGTTCATCGTCAAGTGTAAGCTCAAGATCTGGCTCTACAGCAACTTGCGGCTGTTTTTTGCTATCAATATCAATTCCAAAGTCCTCTATATCCTGGCCTAAAACAACAGTGGAATCATCCGAATAATCATAGTCCTCATCCTTAATCTCAAAGTCCTCTTTATTCTCCTCATTATAGTCGGAGTGCTCATCTTTTTCAGCTTGCGGCTCATCCCCCAAATCTATTTCCAGTGAAGAGGATAAATCCACTTCTGCATCATCATATGGTTTTTGATTTTCTATATTTATCTGATCTGATGGAGTTTCCAGAACAAGGTCGGAGTCAAAATCATCTGATAGTTCAAAGTCTTCACTGCCAGCTTCATCAAGTTTAAACTCCTCATCAGATGAAATCATGTCAACCGGTGTTTCCAGGCTGTCTTCTAACGCCTCAGCGTTTTTAATGCCAGGGCCTGTTATTGTCTCATACTCTTCATCGTCAGTTTTGAGAGCTGAGTCCTCCCCTGAATCGTACCGCAGCACACCCTGTTCAGAGTCATCCTCCACAACTTCAAACCCGAGGTCTTCTTTGTTAATCGTAAGAGTTTCCTCATCTTCAGCCGTCTCAGTCTGAGCAGTTTGTTCTAATGTTACAGCCTCATCAGAATCATCATTATATACAGCAATCGTGTCATCTATAGAGGAAAAATCATAACCCCGCGAGGGTGTTAAGCCAGCCCCTGCTGCAGACATATCCGTAGTTGACATATCCGATACATCATCCCATGCTCTTTTTTCGGAGGGGAGCTGTCCACCGGCAAATCTCTCCGCAAACATTTCCTCCTGTTTGCGCTTTTTGCCCGACATCCATATCAGATACTCAGGTGTTAAAAAGAACGCTAGTGTGCCAAGAAGCAGAAAAACAGACTCTGCTATTGCCAAAATAAAAGAAACAGGCAGCAACACTATGCAAACAAAAGATATTCCCCAAAATACATAAGAAGCGGCATGAACAACCCCTGCTTTCCTGTCAAGCCCCAGGTTTTCCGCAAGCGACATGTATGAAGCTGTAAACGCATACGGTAACGTTAAAGGAAAAATCAAAAGAGCTATCCACCACACAGGCTTTCCTGACACAATGACAACAGTATAGAAGTTGACAACCGGAATAAGAGCAATCAATACAGCAGGTACCTCAAGAAGCTTGGCAATCCTAAACAGTGAATAACCAAAGAACAAAGCAAACAGAAATATAACAATAGGAGCAATTTTAAGAAACAGAGGGTATTTTGTGGATATGATTTCAAAGTTTTTTAACAGTGCGTATTTTGATTTTGGAGATACTTTAACCTTGCCGGCTGTAACAGGAAACTTCTTAACGGGGTGCTTTGGCGGCTGTATGCGCTGAGGCTGAGTGGCTGCCGGCTGCTGCTCTGGGACAGGAGGTGCTGAAGCTGTAATGGCCGGTACAGGAGCAGGAGAGGGGGATGGAGCCATGGTTGGAGTTGGCGTCGGGGTACTTTGAGCTGTTTGCTGTTGTTCAGCCGGTTTGGGATTTTTTGCTTTCGTATCTTGTTTTTGTGTAACCTCTTTACCATGTCCGGGTGCAGTTACAGGAGATTTTTTTGACGGCGCCGGTGTTGGCAGAGGAGGTTCCTCATCCGATGTCGTTACATCCTCTGCGGGAGGAAAGTCGGTAAAATGAGTCATGCCTGCCTTATCCTTCCATCTATACAATTTGGCTTCAGATACTGCTGTCAGAAAAACCAATAGGGCCAACACAAAAGATGAGACTCCTACAGCGTACTTACCAAACATACATCCTCCCTTAATAAGGATTAATCAACACACTCCATGCTGTTTATCGCTCTCTTACACGATAACCGCTGCTGCTTGCTTTGCAATTATCAGGCAGACTACTATTTTATTTTTTCAAATTTGATAGTTATCACTTTGCCTGATGAGAAAACAGCTGAGCAGTCACTTCCGCTTACAGAGTTGCAACCGTTCCATGATGAGATAAAAGAGTGTGACGACGGTGTGGCAATAATAGACAGCTTTTTATCCTTTTTTAAATGGCCTATTGAACCTACATGACCTTTCCACGATATTTTATCCCCGCCTTTTACTGAAACAGTGCCGTTGCCTGTGCCCTCCTTTACTATGTATAGGACATCTGGTGAAGAGGGCGTTACCGCTGCTGCATAAAACTTACCATTACCGCCGGGTGTTGAACCGTTACTGAAGCCCGGCTCTGATTTCAAGCCCCGAAACTCAGGCAGCGCTGTAGTCTCGCTCCTCACGCTTATTTCATGTGTGTTCAAAGAGCCCTTAATAACCTTAAAGTCCGGGAATTCCTTAAATGTTGTCAACATGATAGTCAAAAATGAGAGCACATATATGGGGTTAAATATCGGATGTGCCGTCATAAAAGACCCTCTGCCCAACGTATTTACATTTTCTTTCATTTTGCTGCTGAACCTCCATATTTTATAATTACCATTGCCTCTGTCATACCCTGTTTGCTACTTTCTTCACCCTTCTGCATATGTGATGTAACCCTGCCGGATTCTATAACAAACTACCGTTACTTGTCAACATGCCGTAATTTCATAACAAAAAACTATATATAAATTCCCTTATGCGCTTAACAAAAAATATTTACATTTTTAACATTATAATGCTAAGTTTTAAGTAAAATAATTTTTAGCCAGCAGGGGGACATAATGAAAAAAGTGGTGCTTGCGTATTCGGGCGGGCTTGATACGTCGGTTGCTATAAAGTGGCTTAAGGAAAGCGTTGATGCTGATGTGGTAGCGTTTTGCGCCGATTTAGGACAGGGTGAGGAACTTGACCACGTAAGAGAAAAAGCGCTTAAAACCGGTGCATCTAAAGTCTATGTTGAGGACGTACGAGAGGAGTTTGCCAGAGATTATGTTTTTCCGATGCTTCGGTCTAATGCCGTCTATGAGCAGTACTATCTGCTTGGCACCTCAATAGCAAGACCATTAATTGCTAAAAAACTTATAGAGATTGCAATAAAGGAAAACGCAGCATACGTTGCACACGGGGCTACTGGTAAGGGCAACGATCAGGTACGATTTGAGCTTGGCTCGTATGCTTTAAAACCCGACATTAAAATAATAGCTCCGTGGCGGATGTGGCCGTTTAAATCAAGGCAATCACTGATAGAATATGCCGCAGCACACGGCATAGATGTTCCCGTAACTAAAGAAAAACCATATAGCACAGACAGAAACGCTCTTCACATTAGCTACGAGGGTGGCATACTTGAAGATCCGTGGGCTGAGCCCCCCTCTGATATGTTCACGCTTATGGTGTCTCCTGAAAAAGCCCCGGATGTGCCCACATACGTTGAGATTGAGTACGAAAGAGGGAATCCTGTAGCAGTTGACGGCAAAAAAATGTCCCCGTATGAGCTTCTCTCATCCTTAAATAAAACAGCCGGCAGTAACGGTGTTGGCAGAGTCGATATTGTAGAAAACCGGTATGTTGGCATTAAATCCCGTGGAGTGTATGAAACTCCGGGAGGAACCACTCTTCATGTTGCCCACAGAGCAGTTGAGTCCATAACTTTGGACAGAGAAGTGCTCCATCTCAGGGATTCATTAATTCCAAAGTATGCAGAGATGGTCTATAACGGGTACTGGTTTTCGCCGGAACGGCTTGTCCTTCAGAAGTTTATGGATGAGTGTCAGGACGTGGTAACAGGCACGGTGCGTCTTAAGCTCTATAAGGGTAATTGTAGTGTAACAGGCAGAAAGTCGCCACATTCTCTCTATGACTCACGACTTGCCACATTTGAAGAGGAGGATGTGTATAATCAGGCAGATGCCGAGGGATTCATAAAACTAAATGCGCTCCGTTTAAAAACAGGCCGCTTAAAACTCTAAGGCTGTAAAAATTGATGCAAGGGGATATTAAACATTGGCTGGCGCTTTCTGCGATAAAAAACGTGGGGCCAGGAACCGTACGAAAGCTTCTTGCCCATTTTAAAACTCCGGAAAACATATTTAAGGCAACTCTTACCGAACTTAAGGCTGTGGAGGGCGTTAAATCATTCAGAGCCGAGAGCGTTAAGAATTTCAACAGTTGGGATGCTGTTGAGCTTGCGTTAAAAAAAATTGAGCAAAACGGAATTAAAGTGTTTTGCTATCTGGAGGATGATTATCCGGAGATGTTGAAACCGTTTCCGGACAGTCCCCCTCTGCTTTTTGTTAAAGGAGATATAGTGCGTGAGGACCGCTACGCTATAGCGATAGTGGGTACACGTAAGCTCAGTCATTACGGGCAAAAGGTGGCGGAAAAGTTTACCGGTGAGCTTGTGGATATGGGCTTTACGATTGTAAGCGGGATGGCAAGAGGGATAGATACGATAGCGCACCGTGAGGCACTAAAATGTAACGGGCGCACTATAGCGGTTTTAGGCACAGGGATAGACATAGCTTATCCTCCGGAAAACTTGTGGCTTATGCAGCGGATAGCTGAAAACGGTGCTGTAGTGTCTGAGTTTTTACCCGGCACCCGTCCCCAAAGAGAGAATTTCCCGATAAGAAACAGAATTATAAGCGCCTTGTCTTTAGGAGTTCTTGTTGTAGAAGCCGGACAGAGAAGCGGCGCTCTTATTACTGCTAATTTTGCACTTGAACAGGGTAAAGAGGTGTTTGCTGTTCCCGGAAACGTGCTCTCCTTATCTGCTCAGGGCTCTCACAGCCTCATCCAAAGCGGAGCAAAGCTTGTTAACAACGCCTGCGATATTTTAGGGGAACTCGGAGATTTAATAAAAGCCTACATCAAAGAGAGAAAAGAAAATCCACCGGTTAAACGTAATGCAGAAAAATCTAAGACAACTGCTGCAGAAAAAAGAAAAGTCTCAGCTCATGATTCTCTGCGCACAACCTCCGATGAAAAACCTGTCTCAGAGCAAAGTGACGATGGTAAAAAGGTATTTTCCGTGCTTGGTTTTGAAAGTATGCACGTTGATGAAATTATCCGTAAGACATTGCTGCCGGCTCACAAGGTGCTCAACGTTTTACTAGAGCTTGAGTTAAAGGGACTGGTTAAACAGTCTGAGGGCATGAAATTTTATATTGTGTAACAGAGGGTGTTTATTTAAATAGAGTGTTCTGATAGAATAGTTGGAAATGTAAGCAATACATGTGGAGGTTAGATAGATGTACAGGAAATTTATGGCGTTACTAAAGCTGATAGCAAATGAGATAGTGTTAAATGATTTAAACTTAGAGTACAGTAACGTCAACATGATGGTTAAGGACTACAATGTGGCTGATTTGTACGAGGATTTGATGGAACTAGAAAGTCTTGGAATCATGACAGACGAGGATATTGACACATTGAAGTCTTTTTTGACTTACATAATCTCTAAAGACACTCATATGGACAAGGATGAGATTTACTCGATGGTCTTTGGCCGTGGTAAAAGGATCGTATGGCATTAAAACTCTTAATAGTGGAATCCCCTGCAAAGGCAAAAACGATAGAGAAAATACTTGGCAAGGACTTTACGGTAAAGGCATCGGTAGGACACATATTGGATTTACCTAAAAAGGTACTGGGTGTGGACAGAGAAAATGGCTATGAGCCAGAATATGTGACAATTCCCGGCAAAGAGAAAATCACATTAGAACTCAGAGAGGCAGCCCAAAAAGCAGAGGAAGTTTACTTAGCTCCTGACCCTGACAGAGAGGGGGAGATAATAGCCTGGCACATATCCACAATAATATCAAAAAACAAAGGCAGACAGCCCAAAATGTTTAGGGTGACCTTTAATGAGATAACGGAAAGAGCGGTAAAAGAAGCGATGACCCGTCCATCAAACATAGACATGAACAAGGTCAATGCACAGCAGGCCAGACGTGTGCTGGACAGACTGGTCGGCTATGGCTTAAGCCCAATGCTGTGGAAAAAGATAAGCTTTGGACTAAGTGCCGGCAGGGTGCAGTCGGTAGCAGTCCGCCTGATTGTTGACAGGGAAAGAGAGATAGAAGCGTTTAAAAAAGAGGAGTACTGGTCATTAACCGCTTCGTTTCTTGCCGACATAGAGCCTTCATTTCCGGCAAAGCTGCATAAGTATGAAGGGAAAACTGTCATTGAGAAATCATCAAAGGGTAACAAGTTTTTAATAACCAAAGAAGAGCAGGCAACTAAAATAAGAGAAAGTCTCTTAGTGGAGACTTACACACTAAAAAGTGTGGACAAAAAGGAAAAAAAGAGAATGCCTGCTCCGCCCTTTATAACCAGTACCCTTCAGCAGGAGGCAATTAAAAAACTTCGCTTTACTGCAAAGAAAACAATGAGTATAGCTCAAAAGCTATACGAGGGAGTGGGTCTTGGCTCTGAGGGTTCAGTCGGGTTAATATCTTACATGCGTACCGATTCAGTCCGCAGTGCTCCAGAGGCGGTAAAGTGGGCAAGGGAGTATATAGAAAAGACCTTTGGCAAAGAATACATACCAACTAAGCCCCATACTTTTAAAACCAAGCGATCAGCGCAGGATGCCCATGAGGCTATAAGGCCAACATACGTTAAGTATCCGCCTGAGGCAGTAAAAAAATACCTTAAACCTGAGGAATACGCTCTGTATGAGCTAATCTGGAAGCGCTTTATGGCAAGCCAGATGGCACAGGCAGAGCTTTTGCAGACCTCGTTTGACATATTTGACAGCGCTGAGAAGGCGCTCTTTAGAGCAAGCGGCACAATAATTAAATTTAAGGGATTTCTGGCTCTCTATTCAGAAGCACTTGAAAGTGATGACAGCGGTGAAACCTCAGTTTTACCAGCACTAAGCGGCGGCGAAAAACTTAAACTTCTTGAACTTAAACCGGAACAGCACTTCACTCAACCCCCACCCAGATACACCGAGGCCTCCCTTGTTAAGACTCTTGAGGAAAAAGGCGTAGGCAGACCCAGCACCTATGCCGCCATTTTATCCACCATAGGGGAAAGACAGTATGTTAACAAAGAGGAGGGAAAGTTTAAACCCACGGAGCTCGGAAAAATTGTAAATGATCTTTTGGTTAAGCGCTTTCCTGAGCTGATAGACATAACCTTTACGGCTAAAATGGAGGACGACCTTGATAAGGTAGAGGAGGGCAGTATTGCCTGGAATGCTCTCATTGGGGACTTCTATCCGCCATTTAAAAAGGAACTGGATGAGGCCACAGAAGCTAAGGACAGGGTTAAGCCTGAGGATATTCCCACTGATACGGTGTGTGAGAAGTGCGGCAAGGTAATGGTAAAAAAATGGAGCAAAAACGGCTGGTTTCTTTCCTGCAGCGGATACCCGAAGTGTAAAAACGCAAAACCTCTTGATGACGAACAAAATGGAACAAGCGGCGCTCCTGTGGAACAGACCGATGAGATATGTGATAAGTGTTCATCTCCTATGATCATAAAGACCGGCAAATTTGGCAGATTTATGGCCTGTTCCGCCTATCCTGACTGTAAGAACATAAAGCCAATCCCTACCGGGCTTAAGTGTCCTGAGGACGGGGGTGATCTTATAGAAAGAAAGTCTACAAAAGGAAAGTTCAGGGGACGAATTTTCTACAGTTGCAGCAACTATCCGAAATGCAAGTTTATCTCTAACTACAAACCAGTTAATGAAAGCTGTCCGCACTGTAACGCAAAAACCATGTACGAAAAGAAAAACAAAGATGGAGATACAATTATTTTTTGCCAGAACAAAGACTGTAAGCACAAAAGCGTGGTTGCTGACTGATACCAACTCAGAGACCGTTGCAAAAGTAACAGTAAATGTTGAGGTAAACAAATAAGTTGACTGAAAGCAGAGATGTTTTATAGAATACACATAGACAGGCGCATAGCTCAGTGGTAGAGCGCTACCTTGACACGGTAGAGGTCGGGGGTTCGATACCCCCTGTGCCTACCATTCCTATATCGGACTTCGGGTTAATCATTGACTTTTTTCCCTGTAAGTATTTATAGTACTAACTAAGTGATAGTGTTGTAGAAAGCTCAGTGTTGTTTTGGGGAGCAACATATGTAAAGGTGGCGTGTATATTGTGTTAAATATTACAAGAAGAAAGGAGCATACAATATGGCGGCACAAAAAGATTTAAGAAATGTGTTAGTAAAGGTCAAACTGGGTGATAGCGAAACTATGTCTAAAATTACCAAAGACGTGTTGGCAGCATCTGAAAATGACGAGATTGTGGTTATCGAAGGGGAGGCAGGTACAGGAAAACGTTACATAGCAAAGCTCATCCATCGCCTGAGTAAAAGAGCAACCCAACCTTTTGTTAAAGTTGATCTAAGTTTGATTCCGGAACACTTACTGGAAAGTGAATTGTTTGGATACGAAAAGGGAGCCATTGAAGGAGCAGAAAACGGAAAGCCCGGGTTTTTTGAGGCAGCCAACAATGGCACTCTGGTTTTAGATGAACTGCAATCTGTGTCGCGTCAACTGCAAACCAAACTGCTGCAGGTCATTAAGGACAGCAAAGTTACCCCTTTGGGAGCTAAACACCCCAAAGACATGGATATACGAATAATCGTAACAACAGATAAAAGCCTTGAGGAGCTTGTCAAACACGACTGTTTCAGTGCTGATTTATACAAAACGATCAATGAGCATTTGATAATAATTCCGGCAATAAGAGACCACAGAGATGATATAAAATTCTTTGCCTACAGGTTTTTAGAGGAAATAACAGGTGAGCTGGAAAAACAAATATACGGCTTTACTGATGAGGCGATTACGCTGCTTGGTTTTCACAATTGGCCCGGCAACTTAAGGGAAATAAAAAGTGTTATAAAAAGAGCTATATTGATCTGCAAGGGCAGCACCATAGAACATACCGACCTTGTATTTCTGCGCGCATATATAAAGGGCTATCGCCCTGCAGCAACAGGCAGACGCCGTGAAAGAATACACAAAACTTTAAAGGATATTTCCAATAAGGCAACTGAGTTCTTTGAAAAAGATGCGATATGCCATGTTCTTAACATCACATCGGGTAACAAAAAGAAGGCTGCCAGCCTCCTGCAAGTGGACTACAAGACGCTTTTCAATAAAATCAGGGATTATGATCTGATTTACCCCAAAGAGCCGCTTACTCTGAGGCCGCCCAGACTGGACATGAGGGCTAAAAGAGTTTTCTAAACCATAGTAAATTGATGCGGATGTGGAGAGGGCGAGGCGCTCTACCTCATCATCTGTATTACCATTTTATAAACACAATAGCGTATAATTAATCATCAGGGATTTAAGCTATATAAGAAAAGCAGTAAAAACCCTTTAATTACGTAAAGGAGGCTGACCATGTTCAACGTTTCCACAGGAATGCTGGTACTAATGGCTGTTTTGTTTTTTTTCTGGAGTGCCATAAAAATACTAAATGAATACGAAAGAGGCGTTGTGTTCAGGCTTGGCAGGGTGATACCGTTAAAAGGCCCCGGACTTGTTATAATCCTGCCCATGATTGACAAGCTTGTAAGGGTCAGCCTGCGAACCGTGACTATGGATGTGCCGTCTCAGGACGTGATTACAAGAGACAACGTAACAGTTAAGGTCAATGCAGTTGTGTATTTCAAAGTAGTTGAGCCGATAAAGGCTATAACTGAAATAGAAAATTTCTATTTCGCAACAAGCCAGATAGCCCAAACAACCTTAAGAAGCACCCTTGGACAGAGCCAACTCGATGATCTTCTTTCCAAACGAGAGGAGATAAACGCTCAACTTCAAAAGATAATAGATCTGCAAACAGAGCCGTGGGGAATTAAAGTGACCGCAGTTGAAACCAAAAATGTTGATTTGCCTGTAGAGATGCAGCGAGCAATAGCTAAGCAGGCTGAGGCTGAAAGAGAAAGACGCGCCAAGATTATACATGCCGAGGGTGAGCTTCAGGCTTCTTATAAACTGGCTGATGCCGCAAAGATTATTTCATCTGAATCCGGCACACTACAGTTAAGATACCTGCAAACACTGACTGAGATTTCGGCTGAGAAAAACTCAACCATAATCTTCCCGCTTCCCATTGAGCTTCTGACGCCTTTTCTAGATCGCTTCAAAAATAAGCCGGACCAGACAGTGAAAGACGCTTAAAATAGTGCTGTTATTCTAAAGGAACGACACTGGCGCAAACGAACCCAGACTTAACAGGCCTTTCTCTGCTAATCGTAAGTGGCAGCAAAGCTTCATTTAACGATATCCGGAAGAGATTTGAACAATTCGGAGGAAAAGCTTTTGTAGCAACGGAGCCGGATGCTGCCCTTTATATGTCAATGAAGGAGCGTATTGACATAGTGCTGGCTGATTCAAAAACGCTTGGGAGTAACGTATCTGTTTTTATAGAAAAATGTAAGTCAACAAATCCTGCCGCTATAATTTATCTGACAATTGATAACTTACGGGGTGCTGCCTCATCTGTGCTGCCGCAAGGAGTTGAGGATTATCTGCATAACAATATAACCGGAATCAGGTTTGCGCAAATGACGGAGATGAGATTTGGCAGGGGGCAGCAAGGGGAAAGCAGCTCGCTGACACTGATGGATCCTCTGGTGTCGCGTTTAAGGCCGTATTTTCAGTTTCACTCAGAGGCCATGCGCCGGGCGCTTGTCAATCTGCCAGCTATCGCCCGTTCAGAGCAAACCGTGCTGATTTCCGGTGAAACAGGGACAGGCAAAGAGATGACAGCCCGCTCGATACACGTACTAAGTAAACGGTCATCAGGCCCATTTGTAGCCGTTAACTGCGGAGCTATTCCGGAAACTCTGATAGAGGGTGAACTGTTTGGACATGAGAAAGGTGCTTTTACCGGTGCTTTCCGCACACGGAAGGGTAAGTTTGAAGCGGCTGCAAACGGCACCCTGTTTCTTGATGAAATCGGCGATATGCCTTTAGCGCTTCAGAGAAGACTGCTCAGGGTTTTAGAAGAGGGGCAAATTTACAGAGTAGGCGCTGAATCCCCCGTCTCTATAAACGCAAGAGTGATAGCTGCTACCGGCAGAGATTTAAAGCACTCAGTACAAAACGGACTTTTCAGAGAAGACCTCTACTACAGACTCAACATTTTGCCAATACATCTGCCACCACTCAGAGAGCGCATTGAGGACATCCCATACCTTGCGATATATTTTCTGGGGCGTGCTATGACAGAACAAGGTATCCCTCCCCCGTACCCAGCCCTTTCCCCTGCCACTATTGATGTGCTTGAAAAGTATCCGTGGCGGGGTAATGTCAGAGAACTCAGAAACGTTATGACTCGTGTGGCAACTCTTATCCCAGGCGGAATTGAACAAGTGCTGCCCATTCACATAATCCCTCACCTTGAGGAAAACCTCATAAAATCGGCATTATCACTACAACCGGAAAAATCCGGCAGTAACGGAGTATTTATCCCTGTCGGCACACCGATGTCTGAAGCTCATGATATGATAATTGCTGAAACTCTCCGTCACACAGGCGGTAACCGTACAAAAGCCGCCGAATTGCTAAAAATCGGACTCCGTACTCTCAGAAGGCGGCTAAACTGTCCTGAACGATAATCTTTACAAAAACTCTGTGCAGTTGTAGAATATTAATAAGGTTATAGAATGGCAAATAAACAGAATATTAAAAAAAAATTAAAACCAGGAGATATTTTGCTTCTGTTGCTATACGTTGATGACTGTTCATCTATAAGAGGGCGAACAAGGCTTCAAAAAATGGTTTTTGTTTTTGAAGAGGAAATTTTGAAGCAAAATGGTTTTGACAAACTACTATCCCAAAATCACCAACAGTCCTTGTTTGACTTTAAACCTCATTATTATGGACCTTTTTCTGAGAAAGTTTTGACAAATATGGAATTTTTTGTAAACGTTGGCATGGTTGAAGCTAAATGTGATATTCAAGACGGAGATTTTGAAGAAGCTCTTGCCGGTATAGATGATCAACAAATCCTAATGGATGATCTTAGGGAATTACCTGATGGGCTTGAAGATGATGAGGCATACGGAATTGAAGATGAATTTTGCATAGAACCTGAGTATTTTCTAAGTGAGACTGGGAAGAAATATGTTAATGAGAAGCTCATTGTTTTTATCAGTGGAGAGCAGAAAAATGCCTTAACTATCCTAAAAAAGAATTTTAATAAAATTTCTTTAAACAATATTCTAAGATATGTTTATACTAAATATCCAAATATGTCGGAAGAATCATTAATTAAGGATACTGTGTTAGAGAAGCCATGGCAATTCTAGAAAAAGAGCTTATAACCAGTTTTAAAGCGATATTTAATGGAAAAGATAATATGCATGAGGAGGTTGCTTTTGGTAATCGCTGCATTGATATGGTTCTGGTTAGAGATTCTGTAATAACAACAATCGAATTTAAAATAAATAACTGGCGTAAAGCATTAACTCAAATAGAAGACCATTTATTAGTTGCTGATTTCTCCTATTTATGTATGCCGAAAAAAAGAATTTCAGAGGAGCTATTAACAATTCTAAGAAAAAATGGAATTGGCTTATGGCATTATGACTTTGAGGTTAATGAATTAATTGAAGTAGTAAAACCTGATAAATCCTCATACCAATTTGAATTCTATAAAAACGCTATGTTGGAAAAGCTATCCAAAAGGTCGAATTAGATCATGAAGGAGTCTCACTTTCTCAGATATGGGACATCTTCTGAACAAAAATATATGGCCAGTTATCAACACACTTATGATGGAATAGCAATAAATGGGAATATGTTAGCCCATATTTCAAAGAGCATATCTCTTTTTGTCCACAAGGATATAGGAAAAGAATTTTTTATAGACCCAATGACTCATTCTTTTCAACATGAAACAGAAAAAATATCATCAGCTTCAGGTCGGATAAAGTCGTCTATCAAAAAACTTATAGAAATTTATGGAAATCCGTTAAAATTAATATTGGATGAGTTCCGTCCAATTACTGCAACCGATTTTAACACTAACAATATTCCTAAATTTGTAGCCACCGTGCTGGGATTCCAAAAAGACCATATAAGACGAAGCTTAGATGAGGAATATAGTGATTATATCGACTATTTAGAAATTTCCAAAGAGCCTATCTTTCTAATTGCACCTTACTTTTATATGCAATCAGATAGAACATTTGATGATTGGTTTAGCTTAAACAGTAGAATGATTAACGAAAGTATAAAATTAAAGGCAGAATATAAAAAGGATATTTTTGCTGAACTCGTTATTGATAAAAAACTACTATGTGACGAGGATAAGATAAATAAAATACTTAAAACCTATTCTGATTCAAAGATAGATGGTTTACTATACTGGATCAATGGCTTTGATGAGACTCAGGCAACTGTAGATGAGCTATCGGCAGTCAAAGATTTTGTTGTAAAATACAAACGTAGTAATCCAAATAAAAAAATTATTTCTCTTTACGGTGGTTATTTTTCTGAATTGTTAATGGGGATATCTAACGCACTTGATGGTGTTGTTCACGGTTTAGAGTATGGCGAATCACGAGAGGTAGTTCCTGTAGGTGGTGGTATTCCAATATCAAAATATTATTTCCCGGACATAAAAAAACGCATGCCTGAACTAAGAATGTCTAAAATACTATTAGTTCTCAAAATTGATACCCCTGTTAAATTTCATAAACAGATTTGCGATTGCAAGAAATGTAAAGAAACAATCGTAAAAGATGTTCTTCCTGATTTTAACAGATATTTTAAGGCTAAACCTAAAATTATTAAGTTTAAAAAAACAGGAAACACAAGAGAAATAGATTATCCTGAGAGAGAAAGTAAAGAGCTTTGCTTATTTCACTATCTGGAGGTTAAAAATAAGGAATTTAAATATATAAAAGAGCATGGAATATCAGACATAGCTAATGAGTTAACCAAAGTGCATGAAAAGTACAAAGAGCATTTAAACGAAATGGAGATAGGGCATTTAGAGCGTTGGGCAAAAGTTCTTAGTGATGGCTAAAAAAACAGTTTTTATTCTTGGGGCGGGTTTTTCATATGATGCTGGAATTCCACTTCAGGCGGCACTTTTAAAGGAAGCATTAACCATTACTCCACCTGTATTTACATATAATAACCCTGAAGCAATTTCCTTTATGGAGTATCAGAAAAAATTAAAGGATTTTATCAATAACTTGTTTGGTTCATTAGATAATGTAGCTTTAGAAGATATTTTTACAATACTTGATAAAAGTGTTATAGGAAAAGAACGATTTAAAGAATATTCGTGGAAAGAACTCTATGAGTACAGAGGTTATTTAGTAAATCTAATCCTTCAGGTACTTACGATAAAACTAAAAGATATTACTAATTCATCAGAAAAACCGTATAAAAAATTTGCAGAAAAAGTAATTGAAATAAGGGAAAAAGCAGGGCAGAAAACAGACTCACTTGGAATTATTTCATTAAATTGGGACACATTACTTGAGTTATCTCTTAATAAAGCTCTTACTGATTCTAAAGATAAGAAATGCCGTATTGATTATTGTGCCTATACTCATCACAGAGACAACACTGAAGTCTCTCATATCAATTTAAAATCTTTGGGTTTTTATAATATTAAAGTGTTGAAATTGCACGGCTCCTTAAACTGGCTTTATTGTAGTAATTGCGGACGATTGTATGTAGATGATGGAAATATTGGTATTGAAAAAATAGAATGTAATTACTGCAAATCTTATACGGAAAAATTATATGAAGAGCCTCTTATAATTACCCCAACAATGATAAAAGAACTGCATAATCTTCATATTAAAAATATTTGGCAAAATGCCTTTATAGAAATACAAGAGGCGACTGATATTTATTTTATAGGATATTCACTTCCTTACGCCGATTTCGAGTTTAAGTATATTTTGAAAAAAGCTATTGATAAAAAAAGCAAAATAACTGTTGTTCTGAGTAAAAATGACGAAACAAACGGAACCAACAAAAGATATCAAGAGTTCCTTGGTAATAGTGTGAAACTATATAATGGCGGATTCTCTGACTGGATAAGTAATAATAATATTTAGAGCTTTAGGGGAGGGGTGAGGCACCCCCGCCGTTATGGGCAGCGCCTTCCCCTTACTTATTCCTTTATCTCTCAAACTTAACATCTTCAGTAACAATCGTAAACTTATACCCGCCTACAGTTGCAGTGATACGGTTCGGGTACCATACACCCCCAAGCCACTTTACATCTCCATAGGCAATGTGCAGAATGCCGCCTCTGGGTAAGTATATAAATTGTTCAATTGGCATCAGAGATTCACTATCTAAAACCATTTGTTGGCGGGGTTGTTTGATTTTAAGGTATCTGCCCTCTGTTGTGATATTATTTACGTTATTAATCCACCAGAACAGTCCGTTTTTAATACATAGCGAGATGAGTTGCTCCTCTTCGGGTTTTAACTTCGGCTGACTGTAAAACACTCCGCCACGCTCCCGGAACTCGCCAACCGGTATGCCAAGCGTATAGAGCTTAACTTCATACTCGTTTGGAGAGAGTTTCATAGAGGCCATCCCGGACATGTACGCATCGTGCATCTGCATGGAAATGTCGGCAGTACCCTTTATCTGACGGATTGCTCTCAGCCGGCTGATAAATTCATCGAATGATATTTTTTCGTAATTCTCTTGTACTGGAACATACTGAGTACATGAAAACAACATGACAGTTAAGATGACAAAAATAAGTGATTTAATAATTGATAGCGGCTTCAATTGCCTCCTCTATGTTTTTAACCCCGGTGATTTTAATGTCCGGCTTAAAAGTAAGCCGCTGCAAGGTGGAATCAGGAATAATCGCCTCCTTAAAGCCAATCTTAGTGCCTTCCTTAATTCGTCCCTCAGCCTGTGACACTCCCCGTATCTCTCCGGATAGTCCCACCTCACCAAACACGAAAAGAGTCTCCCTGACGGGTTTTTCCTTAAATGAAGAGACAATCGCCGTGATGATACCCAAATCAAAAGCCGGCTCGTTTATCTTAAGTCCGCCGACTACGTTAAGAAACACATCCATTCCGCCAAGATGCACCCCGCCCACCTTTTCAAGCACGGCAATTAGAAGATTAACCCGGTTGGTTTCAACCCCTATGGCGGTTCTTCTTGGCATAGCAGTGTTGGAATGTGAAACCAGCGCCTGAAGCTCTACCATAATCGGGCGGGTTCCCTCTATAGTAGAAACAACGGCGGTGCCGGATGCCCCCTCAGGGCGCTCCGAAAGAAACAGCTCGGATGGATTTGTTATTTCTACCAGTCCCAAATCCCGCATCTCAAACACCCCGATCTCATTTGTCGAGCCAAAGCGGTTTTTCACAGCCCGCAGGATTCTGTAAGGATTGCCCCTGTCTCCTTCGAAATATAAAACCGTATCCACAATGTGTTCAAGAGTGCGTGGACCTGCTATAGCGCCGTCTTTGGTTACATGCCCAATTAAAAAAATTGATGTCATGGAATTCTTTGCTAAAAACATGAGCTTAAGCGCACACTCCCTCACCTGAGTGACAGAGCCCGGAGCTGAGGGCGCATCCTGTGTAAACATGGTTTGAATTGAATCAATGATTACAACTGCGGGCTTTAACGATTTTATTTGCTCAGTGATACTCTCAAGACAAGTCTCAGAAAGGACGTTTATTTCAGGATTGTCAACATTCAGTCTGCCTGCGCGAATTTTTATCTGCTTCATGGACTCCTCGCCTGAGACGTAGAGGGAGATGTTTTTCATGGTAGCATTGGTTTTATAAAGGGAGGCCAGCATTTGAAGCACAATGGTTGACTTACCAATTCCAGGGTCTCCGCCAATTAAAATCAAAGAGCCTGCCACAATGCCTCCGCCAAGCACACGGTTAAGCTCCTCTATGCCGGTAGAGAGCCTGTCTTCAGCGTTTAGAGGGATGTCACTAAGAGACATTGCCTCAGAGCTGCCTGGGCGTGCCATCCCTTTTTTAACCTGCACCTCCTGCTCTTCAGTAAAACTGTTCCAGCTACCGCAGTCCGGGCACTTTCCAACCCACTTGGGTGAGCTGAACCCGCACGATTGGCACTGAAATATGGTTTTTGTCTTAGACATATTGCCCTATCAGTAAGCTCTGCAAAAAAACTGGATTCCTGCCTCCGCAGGAATGACAGAAAAAACCATCTCCTCCTCTGTCATTCCCGCCTCCGAGCGGGAATCCAGTCCCTTTTTATACATTTTTAGCTGACAGAAAACCATCAACCTGAGTAATTTCATAAGTATTTTATACATTTAAAATTGCCATCCCGCCTCCGGGATAAATTGCCCGTGTATCTATCGCATTTGTGACAAATGCTTTTGCAAGCCGGGCACTTTCAAGTGCTGCTATACCTTTTGCAAGATTTGCCGACACTGCCGCCGAATACAGACACCCTGTGCCGTGATATGTCCCCGGCTTTAGAGGGGTCTCCATCCTTATAAATTCCGCTCCGCCATAAAAAGTATCCGTAGCACTTTTAAGACCTTGTCCGCCTGTTATTATAACGTTCCTGACTCCAAACTCTCTTAACAGCCTGGCTGCAACGTCTATATCGGCTTCTGTTTTTATGTCCATTCCTGAATAGAGAGCAGCCTCACTGATATTTGGAGTAAAGCACTCACAAAGCGGCAGTAGTTTTTGTTTGACTGCCTCCGGAACTCCGGCTTCTGTCATCGTTTTGCCTGAGGTAGATACCGTTACCGGATCAATAACGAGATTTTTAAGATTATATTTTCTAATGTAGTGGTCAAGAATTTCAACAATGTCAGCGGTTGGCAAAATTCCGGTTTTAACGGCATCCGGAGTTAAATCGGAAAGAAGGACTGAAAGTTGCCGCTCGAAAATTTCAGGGCTCACAGCATAAACATCGCTAACCCCTTGTGTGTTTTGGGCGGTTATCGAGGATGCTACCGAAAGCCCATAAACCCCATGAGCGTGGAAGGCTTTTAAATCCGCCTGAAGTCCGGCTCCGCCTGTAGGGTCGAAGCCGGCAACGGTTAACGCTGTGGTCATTCTGCCGCTTTGCCTGTGGGGTGAAGCGCGCGCTCAACGGTTCTGATAGCGCAAAAATCGGCACACATGCTACAAACCTCAGATAGTGCGGGGGGGAGGTGTGCCCTCATGTTTCTGACCTTATCGGGATTAAAAGACATAGAAATCTGCCCCTCCCAGTCAAGGTTTTTTCTGTACCGCGCCATCTTTTTATCCCTCTCTATAGCAGAGGGAATTCCCTTTGCTATGTCAGCCGCATGTGCTGCTATTTTTGAAGCTACAACACCTTCTATGACATCATTGAGTTCCGGAAGCCGGACGTGCTCTGAGGGCGTTACGTAGCAGAGAAAATCTGCCCCGGCAGCTCCCGCAATTGCTCCGCCTATGGCTGAGGTTATGTGGTCATACCCCATTCCAACATCTGTGACAAGAGGCCCTAGCACATAAAACGGGGCGCCGCTACACAGTGATTTCTGAAGTTTTATATTCATTTCTACCTGGTTAATCGGGACGTGGCCCGGCCCCTCGATTATCACCTGCACACCGTGCTCAAGAGCGATTTTCTGTAGCTTTCCTAAAGTAATAAGCTCCTCCACCTGCGCTCTGTCCGTAGCGTCAGCCAGACAGCCGGGTCTTAGCCCATCCCCTAAGCTAAGTGTCATGTCGTACTTTTTTGATATTTCAAGCAGCCTGTCATATTGCTCAAAGAGGGGGTTTTCCCGGTCGTTTACAATCATCCATTCAAGCATTATGGAGCCTCCGCGGCTTACAATATCAAGAATCCTGCCCTGTGCTTTCAGATGCTCAACTGTATCTCTGGTTAGCCCGGCATGTACCGTTACAAAGTCAACCCCTTCTTTAGCATGAACCTCTATGATTTCAAACAAATCATCGGCAGTCATCTTTATGATGCTGCCGTACTTTTCAACAGCCATGACGGCAGTCTCGTATATGGGTACAGTGCCGATAGGCACGGGGGATTTTTCGGTCATCATCCGTCTCAGGTCTCTTATTGGCCCTCCGGTTGATAAATCCATGATGGCATCAGAGCCGTATTTAACTGATGCCTCAAGCTTAAGCATCTCCTCACCCACCGAGGCATGGTCTTTTGATGTGCCGATGTTTGCGTTTATCTTTGTGGTAAGCCCTCTGCCAATGCCCGTGGGTTTGATTTTATGCAGAATGTTTTTTGTGATGACGGTGAAACCTGCTGCAATGTCTTCTGAGATTTTTTCTGCCGATACTGATTCACTTTGCGCTACAGCCTTTACATCATCTGTTATAATGCCCTTTTTAGCCGACTCTATAGTTGTCATTTTAGTAACTCCAGGTATTTTTTAGTTTCGCCAAAAACATCAGTTGACGACAGAATTCCGGAAATCACGGCTACGCCGTCCGCCCCGGCCTCTAAGACCTCTGTTAAATTATCCGGCTTGATGCCACCTATGGCAAAGACCGGTATCTTTAATTTCTTTTTGACCTTTGTGATGGTTTGCACTCCTATTGGGGGCCCAAACTGAAGTTTGGACTTTGTTTCGTAAATTGGCCCAAGTGTTATAAAATCAGCGCCCTTGCTTTGTGCTAAAATCGCCTCCTCAAGAGAATGTGTGGACTGAGCTATGATGAGCCTGTCTCCGGCTATCTTTCTTGCCGCTGCAACGGGAATACTGTTCTGGGTCAGGTGCACTCCGTCAGCCTCCACTGCAAGGGCAACATCAACCCGGTCATTTATAAACAGTTTGGCTTTGTAGGTTTTGGTAAGCTCCCTCATTTTTTCAGCCAGCACCATTATTTCTTTGATATTTAGATCTTTTTCCCTTAGCTGAACAGCGCCTGCTCCAGCCGCAAGTGCTGCCTCAAGCACATCACAACAGGGCTTGTTAACAAGAGATCTGTCACTTATAAGATAGAGCTTAAAATCAATTCCTGCCATGTTCTTTCTCCTCCGGTTTTACTACAGCATTCCTTCAATGGGGCTGCTTGCCGATGCGTAGAGTTTCCGGGGTATGCGCCCGGACTTGTAGGCATATCGTCCGGCAATTACTGCGTGTTTCATAGCCTCAGCCATCATAATAGGATCCTTTGCGCCGGCAATAGCCGTGTTAATGAGCACAGCGTCACACCCAAGCTCCATTGCCTCTGCCGCATCCGAGGCTGTCCCCACACCGGCATCTACCACAATGGGCAAGGTTTTTATAAGCTCAAGGATGATTTTGATATTATAGGGGTTTCTTATGCCAAGCCCTGAGCCAATGGGAGCGCCAAGGGGCATAACCGCTGCGGCTCCTGCATCAACAAGCCTTTGAGCCGTGATGGGGTCATCGCTTGAGTATGGGAGCACGATAAACCCTTCTTTAGCTAAAATCTCTGTGGCCTTAAGCAGACCGCAGACATCTGGAAACAGGGTTTTTTCGTCCCCTATGACCTCAAGTTTTACCATATCAGACACTCCTGCCTCACGCCCAAGGCGAGCGTATCTAAGGGCATCCTCGACATTATAACATCCTGCGGTGTTAGGCAAGATTTTGTACTTCTTTGGGTCTATGTAGTCAAGCAGGTTTGTACTCTTTCTGTCAGTTATATTAACTCTTCTTACTGCAACAGTTACAATGTCAGCTCCTGATGCCTCAATAGCACGGGCTGTCTCATCAAAATCCTTATACTTACCAGTGCCTACCCAAAGGCGGGATTTTATTTCTATCGAGGAAACTATTAGTTTATCGTCCATGCGCTCTCCTTATCTTTATAGTATATGAGTAATGTCAGCATTTTAAAATTATCCACCCCCTACAAAGTTAACAATTTCCACCGTATCGCCGTCCTGAATTTGAGTTAGAAGGAGGTCGGCTTTTTTTATCACTTTCAGATTTAATTCAACTGCAACCCTATTCATTTGAATATCTAACTCATCAAGGAGCTCTTTAACCGTTTTAGCCCCCTTTACAGCGTAATCTTCAGAGTTTAATTTAATTATCATAGTTAAATTTCGTTTACGGGCTATTAAAAAGCAAAAAAACCGCATTCCTATACTTGAAGGAATACGGCCTTTAGCCCTTTTCCCTCCGTCGGTATAACCCGTATCAGGTTCAAGGGGTCACCTTATAATAAGGTTTCTCAGGCTTAACACCGATTTCGTGTTTTTAGCCTCCCCCAAGGGTACTGCTTAATTGGATGTTATTACAAATTAATGGAAATAGTCAAGAGTTTTGGAGAGATTGTGGTAACACGTAGCTATATCTATATTGTTTATACAACCATTGCAACTAACATAGCGATGGTTAGCAAAATTATCAGGACAATAGTTATCCATGTGATGATGTTATAGCCGCGCGGATTTATATACTCTCCCATCAGAGTCTTTTTATTGATGAGAGTCACTGCATATACAAGCACAAATGGCAGCAGGAGACCGTTAACAAAAGAGGAAAGCACCATCAGGAAAACAAGCGGCGCATGAGGCAGAATAACAAAAAATGCGGCAAGAAAAATAGTTATCGAATAAATCCACACAAATTGAGGGGCCTGAGAGTATCGTTTGTTGATTCCGGTCTCCCAGCCTAACGCCTCGCATATATAGTAGGCAGTGGCAATGGGAACGATAATAGCGCCCAGAAGGGAGGCGCTCCCCAGACTTAGAGCATAAATCGCTGAGGCATAATGCCCGGCAAGCGGCTTAAGAGCAAGGGCAGCCTCTGATGCCTCATTTATTACTATTCCTTTTGGAAACAACACCGCACCACAGGTTACCACCATAAAAAACGAAATTAAATCCGTTACGATGCTTCCTACAAATATCTCAAGTTTTGACATTGCAAAATTTTCTGTCTTTACCCCCTTTTCCACTATCGAGGACTGAAGGTAAAACTGCATCCACGGTGTTATCGTAGTGCCAATGATTGCAATTGAAAGCATTACGTATTGAGCATCAAGCGGATTGGTTATCTTTCTCAGAGTTTCTTTTGGCGGAAATAGTGTTGCCTTAAAAACACTGCCCCACTCAGGCTGCGCTAAAACGGCGGATATTACATACCCAACATACATCAAACAGGCAAGAAGGAGGATTTTTTCCACTGAGCTGTAAGTCCCCCTCGTTACGATTAACCAGATAGCAAAAGCGCCTGTCGGCACCATGACGTACTTTGTAAGGCCCAATACCTCCATGCTTGCTGCAAATCCGGCAAAATCGGCCACCGTTGTTCCAAGATTTGCGATAAAAAGGCCAACCATCATAAGACAAGCTGCCTTTACACCGTAGTTTTCCCTTATTAAGTCCGCAAGCCCCTTACCAGTCACTACCCCAAGGCGCGCAACCATCTCCTGTACCACAACCAGTGAAACCGTTATTGGGATTATTGTCCACAAAAGCCCATAGCCATACCTTGCGCCTGCCACAGAAAATGTGGTAACACCGGCTGCGTCATTATCTATCATAGAGGTAATTAGCCCAGGGCCAATTACAGCAAGATAAATTTTCAGGCGCTTCAGCGTCATATGTTAAATTTTCTTCCTCTTTTTTCTTGCACTTGGAGGTAAAATAAAGTCTATAATGTCATCGGCGGTTACTATCCCAAGCATTATGCCGTCATCGTCAACAACCGGAATTGCCACAAGGTTATACTTTGAAATCATGGCTGCTACCGTGTCCTCATCGTCATCGGGTTTTAGTGACTTAATGTTTGTATTCATACAGTCCATAAGTTTAATGCTGGAATCTGAAAGCAGGAGTTCCTTTAACGATATAACCCCTATGAGTTTGTCATCATCATCAACAACATACACATAGTAGATGGTTTCAACTTCTTTGGCATCAACTTTAAAACTATGAATGACATCTATTACTTTAGTGTCCGGACTATAAGAAAGAAACTCGGTGGTCATAAGCCCTCCGGCCGTATCCTCGTCGTGTCCCAGCAGCTCTCTGATGTTTTCAGCATCATCTTTTTGTAACGTGTCAAGAATCTCACCGATTTTACTTTTGTGCAGGTCACTGAGAGTGTCAACAGCATCATCGGGGGACATTTCCTCGATAATCATGGCAATCTGCCTGGTGTCCATGCTGGCAATGATATCGGCCTGAGTTTCAGGCTCAAGTTCCGGAAGGGTCTCAGCCGCAGATTCAACATCCAGGTTGCTGAAAAAATTTGCGCCCTCCTCCCGCGACAGTGAGCTTATGATTTCAGCTAAATCTGCCGGGTGCATCTTAGATAGCATCTGCTGGGGCATCGTAAGAGATATGGACTTAAGTCTTGGGCTTATTGGCTGCAGATAGTTCCATGCAATCAGATTATATGGAATGGAAATTTTAAAGAATTTCAGGAAATCTTCTCCTTTTTTCTCAATCCTGAGCCGCCTTAAAATTCCCCTTATACCAACATCAATAGCAAACAACATGGCATGGTTTTGATAGCCGCCTAATTTAATATCGTTAACTCTAACCACCTTTGCGCCGTTAATATCCACCACCTGCTTATCCAGGACATCGCGCACGGCAAGAAGATCATCCTCCGTGAAGTCATACCCAGGGAGCTCTTCATGGCTTAAGGTGCTTGTTATTATTCTTCTGTTAAAAATGCTCAGGCTGCTAAAATCCACCTTGTAAAACTGCTTTCGTTTCTCTGACAAATTTCCTGTCCCCTCCACGATGAGAGCATCCAGAAGCGGCAGGGTCGTGCCGCGCACTACCACAATATCGTTTAGTCTGCCTAACTCTTCACCCTTTTGGTCATAGACAACTTTCTTAAGTATCTCACTTATAAATAACTCACCAATGAGAGGCATTTTTTCACCTCAAAAATTTTTTTTGGAGCAGTGTATCCAATAAAGTCAACCGCTGATTATACCACAATCAAAGTGTGTATTTTGGTTACAATTTGGTTACAAGAAAACCAGTGCTGTGTGCGTGCGCAAACTTGACAGCTCTGTCTTATAAACTGTACACTAATCCATATTGGTGTATGCTTAGTTCAAAGAAAATAAGAGAGCTCGTTATTACTCAGTCTAAGAGGGCTAATGTTGGGCATATCGGGTGCGCTCTGTCAGTGGCTGATATATTGGCAGTCCTCTACGGAGGAATAATGAGGATAGATAGCTTTGATGATCCTGCCAGAGATCGTTTTATTCTCTCCAAAGGACATGCAGCGTTGGCACTTTATGCTGTGTTTTATCTTAAGGGTTGGATATCTGAGGTGGAACTCAATACGTTTTACACAAATAATACACTTTTAGCTGTGCATCCGGAGAGTGCCCATAGGTGCGTGGATTTCTCAACCGGGTCATTAGGCCAGGGGATAACGTTTGGAGTTGGAGCTGCACTTGCCGCAAAAATGAAGAAATCTACTCACAGAGCTTTTGTGCTGGTAAGCGATGGCGAGTGTAATGAGGGCGCTTTATGGGAGGCAGTTATGTTTGCCGCTCACAACAAATTATCTAATTTAGTAGTTATAGTGGATTTAAATGGCCTTCAGGCATTGGGTCACACTAAAGATATAATCTCGTTAGAACCATTAAGCGGAAAGTGGCGCTCCTTTGGCTGGAATGTTATTGAGGTGGATGGCCACGATACGGCTAAGATGACTGAAACTATTGAAAAAATTGATACAACCTCAGGCCCCCCTACCGTAATAATTGCTAACACAGTGTTTGGTAAAGGTGTTTCTTTTATGGAAAATAATTTGAAATGGCACTACATGCCAATGACTGATGAGCAATTCAAAACAGCCCTTTCTGAGATTAAACAATGAGAAAATCTTTTGTTACAGCCCTTGTAGATATAGCCCAAAAAGACAGCCGCATTGTGCTTCTAACCGGGGATTTAGGGTTTATGGTGCTTGAGCCGTTTATCGAGCGATTTCCGGAGCGTTTTTTTAACGTTGGCGTTTCCGAACAAAATATGGCAGGAATTGCCACAGGCTTAGCGGAGGCTGGATTTATCCCATTTATATATTCAATAGCGCCATTTGCCGCTCTGCGCACGTATGAGTTTATTCGTAACGGCCCGATTAAGCATAAGCTCCCTGTCAGAGTTGTCGGGGTAGGTGCTGGTTTTGACTATGGGCTGAATGGCCTCACTCACTGGGGACTGGAGGATATAAGCGTAATGCGAATTCAGCCCGGGATAACGGTAATTGCGCCTGCTGACAGCGCTCAGGCAAGCAGCGCTTTAAAAGCATCATGGAATTTAAACGGCCCGGTTTACTACAGTCTTGGAAAAGATGAGGACTCTCTTGTGGCTGCTCTTAACGGTAAATTTGAGATTGGCAAGATAGATACTGTAAGAGACGGAGATGACATTCTGATAATAACAATGGGAGGCATAGTGTTTGAGGCTATTGCCGCTGCTGATATGTTAAAAGCCTCCGGTGTGAGCTCTCAGATTGCAATTGTGTCGTGTGTTAATCCACCTCCAACCGATGACATTGTTAAAGCCCTTAAGCGGCATAAGATAGTGTTAACCGTTGAGGTGCAGTATGTAAACGGGGGGTTGGGTTCTCTGGTGTCAGAGACAATAGCTGAGTTTGGACTTAACTTAAGGCTTGTACGGATTGGTGTACGCAAACACATAGAGGGCCCGATAGGAAATCAGAAATTCATGCAGGCTCTTTGCGGTCTTTCGGCTGAAAACATAGCACAGAGCGCTTTAAATACGCTAAAAGGATAGAGGAATGTTTGGTATAGATAAGGATAAATTAATCAGACGGGCAAAGATTCTTTCAAAACTTGGCTCAGCCATTGTTAAAGCAAAACTCTTAAAAGAAAGAAAACCTATTTTTGTCGGGTTATACATTACTAATTTGTGTAATCTCAGATGTAAGTACTGTTTTGTTAACATAGATGATCGCTTTAATGAGCCATCAAGGGCTGGTTTCAATAAGGATGAGGTTATCAAAATTGTAGATGAACTCTATGAAATGGGCACAAGGTGGATATTTCTGTTGGGCGGTGAGCCACTTATGCACAAAGACATCGGTCCCATTGTAAGGCATATTACAAAAAAGGGAATTTTACTTCATATACTAACAAACGGCACTCTGATTAAGCAGAAAATTGATGAGATAGATACAGCAGACAGTGTTTGCATTAGCATTGACGGAGCAGAGGACTCAACAGACAAGATGCGGGGACAGGGCACGTTTAAGCGGGCGCTAAGTGGAGTGGAAACTGCTCTTTCTCGCGGAATGTTGGTCAGGGTTCATGCCGTGCTAAATAAGCACAGCCTTACCGAAATGGATGCTCTGGTTGAAATGGCAAAGGAAATGAAAATTACAATAACAATTTCTCCGCCAAATTATCTGGGCAAATCTGATGATCCTGCACTTGCACTCACAACCGACGAGTACAAGGAGTTTTATCTCCGCTATAGAAAGCTTAAAGAAAAAGGCTATCCGATTGGTAATTCCTTCTACTCTATTGATAAATCATTGCACTGGCCGATAAGTTATCACAACTACATTACAACAGAGCAGAAATTTGCGCACTATAAGCCTATTCCTTGTGTTATCGGCTACACTCACGGCTGTATAGACGCCGAGGGCACCATGTTTAACTGCATTCAACGCGGTTGCCTGGACGGACTAAACATAAAAGAGGTTGGAATCAAACGGGCATGGGATGCTCTTCCTGAGCGCAGAGCCGACTGCGTAAGCTGCTCCTCTATTAATACGATTGAGACATCGGCTTACTTAAATCTCATTCCGGATATAATGCTGGATGGTTTCAGGTTTTTCCTTGGGCAACGAAAATGAAGGAGACTCAACAGTGAGAGTAGTGTTTTATGACAGTGGATATGAAACTTTTGGTGTGCAATATTTAATTTCGGTGTTGAAAGAAAAAGGGCATGATGTCAGGCTTTTTTTCGATTCCTCATTTGCAAGGGATTATTTAGCACAAGACTTCTTCCTTATGGATTTTTTCTCTTTGACTGCAAAACAGGTTTGTGACGGAATTTGCGCCCATTCCCCTGATGTTGTATGTTTTTCTGTTTTCACAATATTTTACCAGAGTAATCTCTCTGTCATAAGACTTATCAAACGTCAGATGCCTGACGTTAAAATTGTCTGTGGCGGAGTTCACGTCTCTTTGTTGCCAGACATTGTTTTACAAAATGATGAGATTGATTTTGTTGTGCTTGGTGAGGCTGAGGAGTCATTACCACTTCTTGTTGAAAAACTGCAGCAGATGGATAAGCAAGTAGTTAAGGATTTGCCGTTTGACCAATTGCCTGGTGTTTGGAATGTAAGCAAAGGGAATTTGGTAAAAAGAGGCCTGTCCCCCATTCCTCACGATTTAGATAAAATCCCGTTTCCTGAAAAATCTATGTATTATAAAACTAATCCATCCCTTGCAATCACATACACTGCCATTGCAAGCCGCGGGTGCCCCTACAGTTGCAGTTACTGTAATAGTGATACGATAAAATCTCTCTACGGTTCTTATAAAGAACGTTATTACAGATACAGGTCTGTGGAAAATATAATAGCCGAGCTTAAGTACGCTCTCAGAGAGTATAAGCCCAGGTATATTATGTTTTTTGATAACGTGTTTGCTTCAAGAAAGGACTGGTTGATTGAATTTGTTAAAAGGTACAAAGAGGAAATTGGATTGCCCTACTACTGTCAGACCAGTCCTCTGACACACAATAAAGAAAGTTTGCAGTTGCTGTATGACAGTGGTTGTTGTCTGCTTGAGTTTGGCTTTCAGAGCGCTAATGAGGAGGTACGCAGAGAAATATTGAACCGGCGTGAAAAAACTCCAGCCATGAAAGAACTTATAAGGTCGGCTGTAAATATAGGCATGTTCACTGAGGTTGATATGATAGCCAATTTGCCTGGTGAAACAGCACAGCATTTAGACGAGGCTCTGGATTTCTTTATAGAAACACGCCCAAACTGGGTAAATCTTGCTTTCCTTCAGTTTTATCCTAAAACAATGATAACAGATATTGCCATTTCAAAAAATATACTCAAACCTGAGGATGTTACTAAGATTGAGCATGGTTACATGGCTACGTCTATGAGATTGTTATCAAAATCAAACCTTGGGAAAACATACCGTGTGCTTCCTTTTCAGGTTTTTGCAGCTTTTTATTTTAATGAGAAAATATCAAGACGAATTATTGCTTTGACCAAAAATAAATTGTTTTCATCCCTTTTGTCTTATATGGCCTCTCCATTCCTTTACTTCTCACGGATACTTTTAAGCTACATGGACAGGAGGGATTTTTTAATCAGACATCATGTTGTACGCTCATTCCATGCAGCTAAAAATGTTTTATCTGCAAAAATATTTGGGTCTAAAAAGCATTGAGATACACACAACTGATCTAATATAATGAAACCACTGTGGCATGTCATAGCAGGCGCAGGGCTTGGCCTTGCGGCATATAAGGTTACAGGGAGTTGGGAATTTACTTCTGTAACAGTAGCTGCAGAAATTTTAATTGATACTGACCATATCATTGACCACCTGACACAAAGTGACAAACCCTTTGACATAAAAGCCTTTTTTTCGGATGAAGAATCCCTTAAGTGGAAAAAGATTATGTTTATTTTTCATTCTTATGAATTGGTTTTGCTAATAGCTGTTGCTGCTTTTTATTTTTCATATCCTTTGTTGTTGGCCGTTTCTATAGGCATGCTCCTTCATCTTATACTTGATGAGACAGGTAACCGGAACGTTTCCTTTCCAATACGTATGGTGCCTGCATTTTATTTTCTCTCCTGCCGGCTTATACATGGTTTTAATACTAACAAACTATTGTACAGGCTTCAGGAAAAGGAAATAAATGGTAAAGGCAAGTGTCTTGTCTAAAAAAATAACTGCAGTTATAGCTTGTTATAAGGACGCTCAGGCAATACCTTTTATGTACAGGCGGCTTGTCGATGTCTTTACAAAAATAGGAGTTGATTATGAAATCATTTTTGTAAATGACTGCAGCCCCGACAATGCCCGTGAGGTTTTAGAGGAGCTGACATCAAAAGACAGCAAAGTTATTGCTATCAACCACTCAAGAAACTTTGGTTCACAGAATGCTTTCACAAGCGGCATGAGAATATCCTCTGGTGATGCGGTGGTTCTGTTAGATGGCGACCTGCAGGATCCCCCTGAGGTGATAGAGCACTTTTATTACAAATGGCTGGAGGGTTTTGATGTTGTCTATGGAGTGAGAATTAAAAGGGAAGCAAACCTGTTTCTTAACATAGCGTATAAAGCATTCTACAGAGTTTTCAAATACATGTCTTACATTAATATTCCGGTTGACGCCGGAGATTTTTCTTTAATAGATCGTAAGGTTGTAAACATAATTAATACATTGCCTGAAAATAACAGATTCATGCGCGGACTTCGTGCCTGGGCTGGTTTTAAACAAACTGGTGTTGAGTACTTCAGGCCAGAGAGAATGTTTGGGAAATCTACCAATTCCATGATTAACAACATGGCCTGGGCAAGAAAAGCAATATTTTCTTTTTCTTATGTTCCTATGGATTTTATGATTGTGTTAGCTCTGTTTTTTCTATTAATTTCGTTTATATTGGCATCTGTTCAAATTACCATGAAGCTTTTGCACCCTGAGTTATCTCCTTCAGGTTACACAACACTGTTGCTTGTAACAATATTTATGGGAAGCATTCAACTGTTGTGTTTTGCTATCATAGGGTCATATATATCACACATGTATGATGAGATAAAGCACCGTCCCCCGTATGTTGTGGAAAGTTACATAAATTATTTACCGAAAAAATCTGCTGATAAAGATGCCCCACACTAAGCCGCTATTCCCCACAAAGTGTGCCATTTGTAACACTGAGGGAAACTCAACAGAACTATACAGAGCAAACTTTGAACCGGAGTCTTTTAACGCTACAAAGTTTTCGGCGCGCAGAGTGCCTGATAAAACTCACTACCGTATCGTTAAATGTAACAGCTGCGGGCTGGTTCGTTCCGACCCTGTTGTCTCTGCTGATGTTGCCGCAGGGCTTTACCATCAAAGCTCTTTCAAATATGAGGATGAGGTGGAGAACCTGAAAATTACTTATGGAAGGTATTTGAAAAAGCTGACTAAATATGGGCAAAAAAAAGAATCAATTTTCGAAATAGGCTGCGGTAACGGTTTTTTTCTTGAATATGCCAAAAGCTTTGGTTTCACCCATGTCTGTGGAATAGAGCCCAGCAAGGATGCAATTTCAAAAGCCTCAGACTATATGAAACAGCATATTATTTGTGACATGCTGAACCCTGGTAAGTTTGAACCCGAAACTTTTGATGTAATTTGTTTTTTTCAATTGATAGACCACATTTATGACGTTGGTTTACTGTTAAAGGAGTGTTACCGGCTTCTTAAACCAGGCGGACTTATCCTGTGTATTAATCACAATGTAAGTGCACTTTCCAGCCGGTTACTTGGTGAGCATAGCCCTATTTTTGATATAGAACATACATACCTGTTTGATGAGAAAACCTTAAGTAAAGTGTTTCTTGCTAACAATTTTACAGTAAAAGAGGTTGCTACCTCTCTAAACCGGATTTCATTAAGTTACCTGAACCATCTGTTGCCGCTGCCATCACATTTTAAAGTAGCAGTGTCATCATTTTTAAAATATACAAAAGTAGCAGCAACGTCATTTTTTTTACCATTAGGTAATATATATATAATTGCAGAGAAACCGGGGGAATCACTATGAAACACTCTGATAAAGACGCAGTGCAGATATTCAATCGGGATATTGAAGCTAATAAGGGCTACCTATATACTACAAATGCCTCGTTAAGCAGTTATCTGTCCAATAAACGCCTTACGGATGCCGTGTTGGAGCTGATAGATTTTAAAAACAAAACAGTCCTTGATATTGGCTGTGGGGATGGCACTTTTACAAGAGATATTTGCCATCGCGGTCAGACTTCACATATAGTTGGGATTGACCCGGCCCGCGAGGCAATTGAAACCGCTAAGAAAAAAAAAACCGGCATTGAAAATATAACTTTTGAGGTGCAAAACGCCTGTGCCCTGCCGTTTGAATCAAAGAGCTTTGATATAGCGCATATAAGGGGAGTGCTGCATCATATGGAAAACCCAAAAGATGCGTTAAAAGAGGCTCTAAGGGTAGCAAAGATGACAATTGTGGTAGAGCCAAATGGTTATAACCCTGTGTTAAAATTATTAGAGCGGTTTTCAAAATACCATAGAGATCATGACGAGAAGTCCTATAGCCCAGCTCTTTTGGATTTTTGGATACGGCAACTTGGCGCTGATGTCAAAACACGGTGTTATGCTGGTCTCGTTCCGTTTTTTTGCCCTGATTGGATGGCTAAAACATTAAAGAAAATGGAGGCTTTTGTTGAAGACATTCCTGTTGTTAAATCAGTTTGTTGCGGCGTGTATATTTTTACTGCAGGGGATTAAATGAAAAAAGTAATTATTACCGGAGCCACGGGCTTTGTGGGCTCTAATCTGGCAAGAGCACTGCTTAGACAAGGACATGATGTGCATCTTTTCCTTCGCCATGGTTTTAATCCATGGAGAATTAACAGTGTCATTGACAATGTACGCATACATGAGGTTTCTCTTACAAATGAAGAACAACTCACTCAAACAATGAAAGAAATCAAGCCGGACTGGATTTTTCATCTTGCCGTTCATGGAGCTTATTCGTGGCAGACAGACGTATATAAAATTATAGAGACAAACATTACCGGAACGGTTAGTTTGGTTTGTGCAGCAGTAAAGACCGGATTTGAGGCATTTATAAATACTGGCAGCTCCTCGGAATATGGCTACAAAAGTGATGCTCCTAAGGAAAGCGACTGCCCACAGCCTAATAGTTATTATGCTGTAGCAAAAACCTCAGCCACGATGTTTTGCGCCTACATGGCAAAACAGCATATGGTAAACATATCCACATTAAGGCTTTACTCGGCTTACGGACCATTTGAGGAGCCAAACAGGCTCATTCCCACTCTGATGATTAATGGACTTCACGGCAAACTGCCGGTATTGGTACGGCCTGACATTTCACGGGATTACATATACATAGATGACATTACAGACCTTTATACACTTATTGCAGCAAATCACCCATCTGAGCCAGGAGCAATATTCAACGTTGGGACAGGAGTACAAACCTCGCTCAGAGAGATAGTGGAAATTACAAGAGCGATGTTTAATATCAAGGAACTCCCTGTGTGGGGCAGCATGCCTGAGAGACTTTGGGACACTGATATTTGGCGTTGTGACAGTAGTAAACTAAAGGAAACATTTTTGTGGAATTATCGTTATAGTTTAGAAGATGGATTAAAGAAAACCAGAGAATGGCTTGAAACTGACGGGTATCTGTCTGAATATGAAAATCAAATTAAATTGATATGACAAACTCTAAAGGTGTTACACATAGTAAAGTAGAAATATGGATAACTTTGTAGTAATAGGAGTGAGATATGAGTGGTTGAAAGCTGCTGTAGATGGGTATTTAAAAACAAAGCAGCCTCTTATAGCTAATTATAATGGTACTTTGGGGGTAGCAGGCCCTTCGGATGATATTGGTATCTATTATTTTATTCCCAAAATAGCTTGTTGGTTTGGACTGTCTCTTGACCAATCGTTGTACGTTTTCTATGGTGGCATTACGGTGTTATCTTTGTTATCCGGCCTTATCGGATTCATTTTCTTGTACCGAAAGCAATATTGTCATCTTGCCGTAGCTTTTGTTTTCCTGGCATGGTTTATTTTTTTTGCGCTGAGACGTCTTACAGAAGTTTATATTATCCCTCCGGCTTTGGTGATAGCCCTCGTTCCATGGATAATGTATTCTTTACACTCAAATGTTAAGTATTCAATAATTTTGTATTCAATAGTTTCATTTATCGCTTCTATCAGCCATTTTATACGTACTCATGCGGCTACAGGATTGCTCATATTTATGGTAACTCTTATTGTCCTGTCAAAGAATTTTTCCAAAAAAATTAAAGTGATAATGCTTTTTTTTATTGTACTGTCTTTTATGATTCCGTTTATTTATGCTCAGAATTTAATAAAGGCAAGAGATAATTTAATGAAAGCAAAATATCCTGATTACAAAAAAATAATTGCAAAGCATGAACTGTGGCACTCTGTATATATAGGTTTGGCATTTGTAGAGAACCCTGTAGTTGGCCCATTTTTCAATGATATTGCAGGTTTCGATAAAGCTCTGTCTATTAATCCAAATTTACCTGGAGCTGTTAATCCGCCCAAATACTTAGGTGGTGCAAATATAGGCGGATATCAGGATTATTATGATATCTTAAAAAAAGAATTTTTCAAGGTAGTATTTAGACATCCTATTGTAATAATTGAAAATTTTGGCACAAAACTTGCTATACTATATATCTATTTTATAATCTTTGCAAACATAGGCATAATTTTTGCCTTCATTTACAAAAAACCCATACAAATTGAGGTTGCTCTATGGTGTGGGATACTATTTAATGCTTTACCAGGGCTGTTGGTTGTTCCAGCGTTTCATTATAATGCCGCCTTTATAGCCTTTGCAGCAATATACGGACTTTTTAGTGTCAATCAAGCATGTAGCTCTGACAGAGCTCTCGACAATTGAAATTACAACTGAATATAAAGAAGCTGTGATAGAGGGGTTGTTATGGTTTCAGGAGTAACAGCAGGGTCGGATTGGCTGTTGGGATTTTTGTTTGGTATCTGATGTCACACAGTTTGCTTTTTTTTATTTTTAAGTAGTTAAATAGAGTAATGTGTGAAATTATTAATATTGTGTTACGTAAATGCCGGTAGGCAGGGTGGTGATAGCCGGGCTTAGGGGCGGCTCAGGAAAGACCACGCTGTCGTTAGGGCTTTTGAGGCTTTGGCGAGGCAGCCGTAAGGTAGTGCCGTTTAAAAAGGGGCCTGACTATATTGATGCCGGATGGCTTTCACAAGCCGCTGGCACACAGTGTTATAATCTGGACACATTTATAATTGCCGGAGACAGGATTCTTCAATCCATATCAAAAAACTCTAAAGACGCCGATTTTGCCGTGATAGAAGGTAACAGAGGTCTCTTTGACGGCCTTGACTCTAAGGGCACTTTTAGCACTGCCTCACTTGCCGTGCTTACTGACACACCGGTTATTCTTGTTGTGGACTGCTTAAAGGCAACGACAACAGTGGGCGTAATAGTTAAAGGAGTTGTGGCGTTTGACTCAAAAGTTAAAATAAAAGGAGTGGTGCTTAACAGTGTCTCTAATCAGCGGCATGAGTCAGTGATAAGAGAGGCTGTGGAGACATACTCAGGCGTACCGGTTGTGGGGGCGTTAAAAAAGACATCCACCCCGCTTTTGCCTGAAAGACACATGGGACTTGTAACTGCCGATGAGCATATGCAGGTTGAAAGAGCGCTTACGGAAATCTGCACACTTGTTAAGGACTCCGTAGATATTGAGAGAATATGGGAAACTGGCATGGCCGCTGGAATTCTCAACATTCCGGTTGTCTCAGAGCCACAGTATGAAAACAAGGAAAATGTAAAAATCGGAGTCATAAAAGATACCGCGTTTCAGTTTTACTATCCTGAAAATCTGGATGAATTAAGGAAAGCTGGCGGAGAGCTTTCAGAGATAAGCGCAGTTTCTCAAGAGGATTTACCAGATGTTGATGCGCTTTATATCGGAGGCGGATTTCCAGAGACAAACGCAATAAAACTTTCTGAAAATGTACAATTTAAAACGCAACTAAAAACCGCCATAGAAAACGGACTTCCCGTATATGCCGAATGCGGTGGTTTAATGTTCCTTGGCCGCAGCATAACAATGGATGGCAAAAGATACCCGATGGTGGGGGTTTTCCCTATGGATTTTGAAATGCAACCTAAACCTCAGGCACACGGTTACACTGTGGTTGAGACTGTTAAGGAAACTCCGTTTTTTGGCAAAAACGTGGTGCTGCGGGGCCATGAGTTTCATTACTCACGGGTAAGCGGACTGAGTGGCGGGGAGATGGATTTTGCCTTTAAGATGAAAAGAGGTAAGGGGATTTTTAATGGGCAGGATGGAGTGTGCTACAAAAGTGTATTTGCCTCCTACACTCACCTTCATGCCCTTGGCGCTCCTGAGTGGGTTAAAGGAATGATTAGTGCTGCCATACAGTTTAAAAGAACAAGGGGGGTACAGATGGAAGAAAGTTTTTTAAAGAATCTTAAAAAAACTGAGATGTCACTGAGACAATTAAAACAAATCATTAAAGCACACATAGAGAAAGAGGAGTCTTCAAGCATTGAGGAATTCGTAAAGAAAGACAAACGAGCTCTGAGTGCACTTGTGTCAATGTCGTACGATAAAAGTATTAAGAACTGCTGGAGGGCGGCCTTGTTAGCTGGCCAGATAATAGGACGCATGGCTAACTGGAATTCAAAAGAGGCGCGTGGCCAGGTGCAGAGACTCCTGTGGAATATGAGTGATGAATCCGGCACAATCCCGTGGATGGTGCCGGAAATATTAGGCGAGGTGGTGCGTGAAAACCCTGAGCCATTTTCTGACATACCGGCCATAATTGTCGGGTACTCACATTCGGAAACTGAAGACAACATATTCCTTGCTGGTGTGCTTTATGCTATCGGGCGCATTGGGGAGATTCATAAAGAGTACATTGCTGATTATCCGTACATTCTCGTGAAAGAGAGTTTTCTTCACCGTGAGGCTGATGTCTGTATAAATGCGGTGGTGGCGGCCAAAAGACTGTCCATGACTGGCGTTGACGATTTATTGGTTAAGGTTAAAAAACGAAATGATATTGTAAATGTTTATTATGACAACTGTCTGAGGACGGTAACGATAGCTGAGATGGCAGGAGAGTTATTTTCATAGAAAAGGGGAAATTAAATGGATAAATTATTAATAAGAGGCGGTAAAGCGCTAAGAGGAGAGGTGGAGATAAGCGGAGCAAAAAATGCGGCGCTTCCCATTATGGCAGCAACTATTTTGAGCCCCGGGCTAAACACCCTCTATAATATTCCTGATTTAAAAGATATAAAAACCATGTCAACCGTGTTGGAGAGCATGGGGGGGAGGGTGGCAAGGGCAGATGAGGATGGAGCGCTTACAATAAACACAGAAGGGGTGGAAACCGTTGAGGCCCCCTATGAGTTGGTAAAAACAATGAGAGCGTCGGTGCTGACTTTGGGGCCATTAATGGCGCGTTTTGGGTATGCGCGTGTGTCGATGCCCGGTGGTTGTGCAATAGGAGCGCGTCCCATAAACCTGCACCTAATGGGACTTGAAAAAATGGGAGCGGAAATCACCCTCTCACAGGGTTACGTAGTGGCAAAGGCAGAGCGGCTCAAAGGGGCTGATATTAACTTTGACACGGTCACGGTAACCGGAACGGAGAACCTGATGATGGCTGCAGTGCTTGCTAATGGAGTAACACGGCTTGAAAACGCAGCCCGAGAGCCTGAGGTCTGTGACCTTGCTGGGGTGTTAATCCAAATGGGTGCCCATATAACAGGGGTTGGCACACCGCTTATAGAAATAGAAGGTGTAAGTGAGCTTAGACCTGCCAATTACCGTATAATACCGGACAGGATAGAGACCGGCACATTTTTGGCCTTTGCAGGAATTACAGGGGGCGACATATTAATAAAAAACTGTGAAGTAACACACATTGGCTCGGTGATAAAAAAGTTTATGGAGGCAGGGCTTACGATAAGCGAGGAGGCAGGGGGCTTAAGAGTAATCGGGCCGCACGCAGGCGCCCTTAAAGCGGCAGAGGTTGCAACCTCGCCCTATCCTGGGTTTCCCACAGATATGCAGGCACAACTTATGGCGCTGATGTGTGTAGCAGATGGCACAAGTATCATAAGAGAGACGATTTTTGAAAATCGCTTCATGCACGCTGCCGAATTAAGGCGAATGGGAGCAAACATAGAGGTGGAGGACAATTTGGCGATAGTCAAAGGAGTCAACAAACTTCTTGGAGCTCAGGTTATGGCAACCGACCTGAGAGCCAGCGCATCCCTGGTTGTAGCAGCACTTGCCGCCGAGGGAGAGACAATTATCGACAGAATCTACCATCTTGACCGCGGTTATGAAAAAATAGAATATAAACTCTCTAAGCTCGGAGCAGATATACACAGAGTTAGTGCATAGCAGAGACCTTTTTAGCTTCATCGACAACCTCGCTGTTAGAATCCGATAAGCCTTTAGCAAGAAGGTCTTTTGCTGTTGAGCCTTTAAAGTATTTAAGTGTGGCCACCGCATCTTTTCTTACTTTGTTGTCAGGGTTATTTAGTAAACTTTCAATGAGAGACAAAGCAATTGCTGCTTCTATTTTACCGGATGCTATGATTTTACCAAGAAACGGCGATATTATGCCGGTTAGTGAGGGCGTTGCTGAAATTAGTGTAACAAGCTCATTAACAGCCTCATCGGTTGCAATAACTGACAGCACATGAACAATCCGTTTTGCTCCCGCAGGATTTCCTTTTACAAATTGCTCATCGCGTAACAAACCAGAAAGTGGCGCAAACACATCGTTTCCCATATAAGCCAACAGATACTCTAATGCTTGTGAGTCAGCAGGGTCCGGGGCTTTTACCATCTCTGAAATCAGTGTTTTTACCGCTATGGCATCTTTGCGCCCGGACAGAAGACAAGTGATGTTTTCACGGCTTTTGGGATATGCCGCTTGAACCTCTGCACGGTTCTTTTTTATAAACACTATGTAGCTTTCCCTGTATGAGTCTGACTCAGATGCGTTACAGCCGGAGGCAGGCTTATCCAAAGATTTCAAAGCATCAGCTACTAAAGCAAAATAACTGTCCTCCTCACTTTTTTTGTTAATTTCACCTGAGTCATATTTTGTAACTGTGCTCTGATACACATAATAAGCCACACCGAGAATAACCACTAACAGAGCTAACGCAACCGTTAATAGTTTGTTCTTTTTCTTTTCTGCTTTAGTTTGTATTTCATGAGAGGTCGGCTTTTGGGCTATCTCCTCTTGTATAAGAGACGGGCGCATTATTGTTGTTGTCCCCATCTGCTTTGATTGTTTAAGCGGCTGATCAGTTTTAATATCCTGCTCTTCTGACAGTTCCCAGTCAAGAAACCACTGTATCACAGTAGCATCCTTGCCGCCGGAGTATAAGTACCACCCATTAGGGGTAAACGCTAACGCGTTTACGCCATCAGTGTGGCCATGAAGTGTGGCCAAAATCTCACCGCTTTCAACACTGTGAATGTTTATCGTCTCATTGGATGTTCCCACTGCAAAGCATTTTCCATCAGGATGAAACACGGCAGTTAACACTCCTTTATTTGACACCTTATGCCGTTTCACTCGTCTCATTGTCTTAGTGCCCCAACCACACACGTAACCGTCCTCACCTCCGGTAAGAAAATGCTCCCCGTCAGCACTGAATGATATTGAGTTTACAGAGCCCGTATGTCCCTCAACACTTGACAGCACTTTACCTGTGACACTGTCCCAAAATATGACCAATCCATTTACTGTGCCTGAAATTAGCGTTCTTTCCTCATTATGCAGCGCTATGGTGGTTATCTCATCGGAGCTTTCCTCAAATCTGCCGTAGTATCTGCCATGTATTGCGTCAAACAAACGGATGGTTCTTTCCGGGGATGCCGAAAAGACATATCTGCCGTCAGAGGTTAATACAACCGTCGTCACAGACCCCACTGGGACTTTTAAGTCGCTCAGACGTTCAGTGTTATCTAAATCCCACGTCTGAATTGTCCCCTCAGCACTGCCAAAGCACACCGTATGTGACGTATAATCTATTGCAAGCGTTTTTACCGACCCAGGCGCTGTAATCTCTGACAAATCAGTGTTGGAGGGGGAGGAAATGTCGGTCCTTACGACTTTGCCATCGTCTCCGCCTGTTATTAGATACCTTTCGTCGGAGCTTATGACAACAGCGGTAACTGAATCTATGTGATGCTGATAGTCTCTGAGTTTAAATCCTGCTCTTAAGAATTTTTTACTATAAATTAGCGGAATTGTGGTTAAGAGCGATATTGCTGCCGGGTTCTGTTCAAAACCTGTCAGACTCCTTGCTCCCTCAATGAGATTAAGCGCTTCGGTGAATTCTGATTGATTGATTTTCTGGGAAGCATCGGATAGTCTTTTTGAAAACTCGTATCGTATCTCCTCTTCACGGATTGCGGCAGGTGTTATAAGCGTATATGAAAGAGAGTACCGGTTATGAAAATTCAGCACCATTATCTCATTGCCGTGCGCTATTGTAAGCTTATTTTGTGCCAACCCCAAAGCGGCGCAAGTAAGAGGGCCTCTGTATTTAAAAATAGTGTGGGTGAGTTTACTTTTAATATCCCACACTCGTAGATTTCTCTCATCAGCGGAGAGTAAGAATCTGCCGTCAGCACTGATTCCCACATACAGCACAGGACTTGTGTGGCCGGAGAAGGTGTGAATGCTTTTCCCAGACTCAGTATCCCACAAAATCACTGCTGACTGCCCTGCCCCTGCGGTTACTGCAAGTTTCCCGTTGTTGCTTAAAAAAATTGAGACAGCTCCGCTCTTATGGCCCGAAAATGTGCTCACAGGTTTACCGGTTTTAGTTTCCCACACACACGGAGGCCCCCCCTTATGAGCAGTATAAACTTGCTTTAAATCCGGCGACAGCGCTAAAGATGTTACCGGCTTTCCCTCGGTTTTAAATGCTCCTGCGCTTTTCCCTGTCTTTATGTCCCATACTAAAATTATGCTGTCTGCCGAAGCTGAGATTACATAATTTTTAGACGCTAAAAACTTAATTGCCGACACAGCTTTCGTGTGCTTTTTAAAAAACCATATTTCGCTGCCGTCTGAGGCATTAAGAATGTGTACTGAGCCGTCCTCATGCCCAGAGGCAATGATGTCTCCTTTGGGATTTATATCAATGGCAGTGACTTTCCCATAGCTGAGCTTAAACACCTCTGCCGGCGACTCTGATGCTACATCATAAACATTTATGTGACCGTCACTCATACCGGCATAGATATGCTGTCCGCAAGCGGATACCGCAAGGGAGCATGGCACTCTGAACTCGTCAAAATATGTCCTTTGTACTGAAAACCCTGGCAGATACTGAGACACGGCCTCATCCAGAGAGTCCGGGAGTTCCATAAAGCGCGCTCTCATGGAGTCATAGAGTGCGGCATAATCCTCTCCAAGTTCTCTCAGGCAGTAGCAGTAACCTGCAGCCACAACTGGGTCATCTTTGCCGTTGTCTAAAAACCACTTAAAGCTATCTGCGGCCTTTTTAAGTGAAATCGTGTCCTGTTTTGTGACCTCCCGGTTGGCAATGGAAAGAGCTTGTAATTTAAGCGCCTCCGCCGACTCCTTGCCCTCTGTGATTATTTCATTTATCAGATTGAGGGCATTGTGCTCATCGGCATGAAAGAGGTGAAGTTTACCCAATAGAAACTTTCCCTGTCCGGTGTGTTGCACGCTCCGCAGAAAGTCCCGCATCTCGGAAACCGCTGTATCTTCTGTTAACTCACCAGTTTTACATTTAAGCATAGTTAAATTAAAGGCAGCCTCAACGTGCTCAGGCTCGGCAGTGAGCGCCTCTTTCCAACTATTTTCCGCACGGTGCAGTTGATTAATTGTTGCATAGGAGACCCCCTGATTATTGAGGGAATCGGCCTTTAAGTCGTCGGATTTTGCCTCAGGGCGAGGATACGGTGTGCCCGTTAAGTGGCTGTATATTGAAACAAGCCTGTTTAAGATTTCTTTGAAACTATCTGGTCTTCCCACCGGATTTTTAGCAAGACACTCTACCATGAGGGAGGACAGTGCGTCATCAAGATTTACGCTCAAGTCCTGAGGATTTGGTGGAGGTTCGCCAGTGTGCATTTTTTGCCAAAGCATCAGTTGATAAAAAATCACGGCATGCCTTTGCTCTTCTGTAAGAACAAACGGTCTGCGCCCGCAAAATAATTCATAGAGAATGCAGCCGTAAGCATAAATATCTGCCGGGATGCCGGCAGTGTGCGCATTTGCAAACTGCTCCGGAGCCATGTACTGAGGAGTGCCAAACGGTACTCCCCCTATGGTCATAGTCTGCCACGGGTTTGATGAGTCCTCCTCATCGCTTGCCATCTGACTTGACACAAGGTCTATCATGCTTTTGTTTTTCTCGGAGACTGTAAAAATCTCTTCATTTCCCCAACTGCCTAATCCCACTAGACCAAAATCTGTGATTAATGACATCCCGTACCTGCTCATAAGAATGTTAGCCGGTTTAAGGTCTCTGTGCACAAGGCCAGTTTGAGAGTCTCCGTTTTCGTCTGTCCAAATGAGTGAATGCGTGTGATCCATACCGGCAGCTATTTGAATTGCTATATCGAGTTTTTCGGTAAGCGTTGAAAAACGTCCTTCTTTGAGCCACTTATCCATAGCTCCGCCATCGACGTATTCAACAAACAGACGGGGGATTCCCTCCATCACCTGAACATAGTAAGCAGAGCAGATGTTAGGGTGAATTCCCAGACTTATCCAAGCCTCCGCCTCCCTGTAAAAACGTTTAAGACCCTCCTCGTTTTTAAGCACTGAGGGAAGCGGGGTTTTTACAGCCATCATCCTGCCTATTTCACGGTCATAGACAAAATAGACCTCACCCATGCCGCCGCGGGCAAGTCCCCTGACATCGTAACGATTGTCTATAACATCGTTTTTAGACCAAAGCCCTTTCTCTTTGATTGAGATTGTGGACAGTGTCGCCATTTAAAAACCTTAATTTCTCCTACTAAAGAGATTTTTAACCACAGATAAACACGGATTATAATCATTTATTTTATCTGCGTTCATCTGCGTCATCTGCGGACAAATCTTTTTCAAGAGTTACTCACTTAAGTGACAGTGCACCGGTTTTAGGATCATAGTTATAAACACCCTTATCCAGGGCTGAACCGGAAAACTGTTCCAATTCTGCCAGATCTTTTGGGAATCTGCCCTCAGAGGCGTTAAAAGCGTTAATGGCTGCGCGCAGATTTTCAAGCTCTGTTTTCTGTGCCACCACCTTAGACTTGTCCAGCGCATCCTTTCGTGATTTGGCCATCTCCTGAACCTTGTCCGTCATTCCCTCTTTTTTATCATCTTGTTTTTCACAAGCTGACAGTAGCAGTACCACAAATGAAAACAGTAACAACAATTTAAATGTTTTTCTCATTTTACCTCCAACCCTCGCGTTCCATTATATTGTCTATCAGCAAACACAGCGTATTGGCGCTCTGATAGCTTACCTTAATGTCTTTTGTAACGGCTTTATCTATGACGGTAGCCAGAACCGGTGGGATATCCACCCTGCGTTTCAGTATTGGTATCGGTTTTTCCTCTAACACGATATCAAGGGGATGTCTTTGAGATTTACTTTCTCCGGTTATCGGCATATTTTTAATCTCATCCGGTACATCTACAGTGTATTTGCCTGTCAGCATAAAATAGAGTGTGACTGCTGCGGCATAGACATCCACAGGGGGCTTTGAGTACTTATAGTTTTTAATAAGCTCAGGGGACATGTACATAAGAGAGCCAGCAAAGCCGCCATGAGTTCTGGTTATATCAAAGAAAGAATCACCTACATTTTCAAAAGACTTAGCAAGACCGTAATCGCATATCTTTGCTAAAGGAGATTCATCCTGATTTGGGCAGGATAGCAAAATATTTGAGGGTTTAATGTCTCTGTGAATAAAGCCTCTGCTATGCAGTGCGTTAAGCCCTTTAAGAATTTGAACCGCAATTGCGCAGGCGTTTTTCACTGAGAGAGTTTTACTGGCAGAGTTTTTCATAAGATTTAACACATCGCCTCCCGCCATAAACTCAGTAACAAAGTAGTATGTTGTGCCAAAAGTGCCCTTATCGGTAATGGCAACGAGATTAGGATGTGTGGCTTCAGACTGAACCGCCATCTCACGCTCAAAGAGTTTTAATCGCCGGGGGTCATCCAAAGTGGATGGGTGAAGTTTTTTTATTGCGCACACTCTGCCGGTACTTCTTTGCACCGCTTTATAGACTACACCCATACCGCCCCGGCCTAACTCTCCAATGGTTGCATAGTGGTTTTCGTAGTCAAAATGCTGTGATTTGTCCTCAATGCGGTTTGTACAATCTTTACAAATATATACAGCAAGAGGAAAAAAGTTAGCCATACCATCAGAGTTGGCACAGTCTGAGACATCAGTAGAACAACGGCTGCACAGAAACGTTTTTCTGGCTGGTTTACCGGACTTATCTTCTGGTGCAAAATCAATCTTTTCAGAGGTTTCAACCTCATTTGTCTGACATTCCTCACAAAGGGCGTCTCCGGCATCTGTCTTATCGCCATCGTAACTAACTAACTTCACTATTTCAACCCCGCAAAGTCTGCATAACACGGGGGTAGTGCCTGCCTCTTCATGTGTAAAACGTAAAAGAACATCCCCTATTTTTATTATGTCCATGGGGTTTAAAACCTGTTTGGATATTTTCCTTCCGTTAACAAGTGTACCGTTTTTGCTTTGCAAATCAGACAGTACACATTGATTTGCTGTCATCACCAGTTTACAGTGGCTGCGGGAAATTGACCCGTCGCTGCTTGACAACTGTATATCAGCATTTTTAGAGCGCCCTATGATTACCTCTTTAGAGCCACTAAAGAGAAACCGTTTGCCTTTCTGAGAACCCTCCAGTATTTCTATCCTGATGCCGGACATCCTTTGCTATTCCTGCTTGTTGATAAATATAAGCGGTTTAACTTTAGTTAGTAGTTGAGATATTCTGTACTGTCTCAGGTTTTGTCTGCCAGAAAGCAGAATAAAGACAATCAAAACAAACCTTGGCCCGTTAAAGTCTTTGTTGATTATGTGGTAAATTAAGAGTGCAATTCCAATCAATGTGCTTGATATGCTGAAGATAAGAAAGTAGATTTTTCTTCTTATCAAACGGTTTATAAACTTTGTATCTTTATCATCCAGTTCCACAAATCGCCCTCTTACAATTATTCTACACTGATTCCCCTTGTAAATCCTGCCTTAAGTATAGCCTGTACATTGCAAAATGTCCAGACATGCGAAAATTTTTTTTAATCAGCATTATTGACTAAATATCCAGCATTATGATATAAAAAGGTGATGAAAAAATTGGTGCTTATGGGTATGCTTCTGATGGCTGTGATGTTTTATTACACGGCAACAACTGAGGGAATGAGCGGATGTGACACAAACTGTGTGGCGTGTCACACGTTGACCGAAGAGGAGGCCACAGACATACTAAAGCAGCTTGGACCTGCCATAACTGTAACGAAGGTGCAGGGAGCTCCGTCAAAGGGATTGTGGGAGGTAACCATTAAAGCTGCGGATAAAGAGGGACACCAAAAAGACGGTGTTGTGTATATTGACTACTCAAAAGGAAACGTTATATTAGGAAACATTCTTAAGTTAAAGACCAGAGAGAACATGACCGAAAAGCGTATGGGTGAAATAAAGAAGTTTGATTATAAATCCATACCGTTAAAAAATGCCATCCTGCTTGGGAATAAAAAGGCCAAATACAAGATAATCGTGTTTACTGACCCTGACTGTCCATTTTGCCAGAAATTGCATGGGGAGTTAAAACAGGTTGTTGCTGAAAGGGATGATATCGCATTTTACATCCTGATGTTTCCACTTACGGAAATTCATCCTGGCTCATACAAAAAGGCTGTCTCTATAATGTGCACTAAGTCACTAAAACTCCTTGACGATGCAGCGGAAAAGAAGGAGATACCTGAGGAAAATTGCAGCACAAAGGCCGTGGATGATAACATAAAACTTGCTAACAAACTTGGTATAACTGGCACCCCCACAGTCATCTTACCCAACGGCAGACAGTATCGCGGCAATATGAAAACGGAGGAGCTGATAAACGCAATTGAAAACAAGTAAGTTGTAATAGTTCTTTTTGCTGTATATATGTACTACAATCATATTTTTCAAGCTCTAACCAGATCCATCACATAGTCTGTTTGTTCTTTAATCAGTCTTGTTGCAAACAGACGTCTATCACTATTTATCCGCAAGCTCTATATCGGGCAGTATTGAAGGACACTCTTTTTTTATGCTAAATAGCCTGTATATCAATAACCACAAACCAGTCTCTTGCAATGGTGATAAGGCAGAACCTTTGCCGATGATATATCTGTTACCTCTCCAGTTGATAGTGTTGCTGAAAATCGGTACAAACCAAATAATCCCTATTATAATATCCTTAACTGGTGATAACAAATACAGAAGCGGATTCATCCCGGCTTGAAGTCTGGTTCCGATGTGAATGTCATGAGCAATTTTAAGCAAACTAACTGCTACTGCAAACAAGATGGAGGCAGGTGATAATGGCATAATAAACATCAGAATGAAAGCCATAAATACGGCATTACTAAACAGTTCGGAGAAGTACTTTGCGCCGCCAATTTGCCATCTTAGCTTTCCCCACCTTGTATGCCGGTTAATAAAACGCTTTAAACTCCAGTATTCATTAACATTATTAATAAGATGACTTGAAAGAATGATCTTTTTTCCAAGTGCATGAATTCTTTGGCCGATTATGTAGTCCTCTGCAAGAAAGTCCTTAACTGAGGTTAAGCCACCAATGGACTCAAGGTCATCCTTGCGGATGAGTATAGATTTTCCAATGACGCATGGCATGTCGAGATATTTATCTAAAATACAGACACTTCCAACAACAAATGAATTCAGGTGAAGATTTTCCATGACAGCCCCAAACGACCGACCGCCTACTCCCCTTATCAAATTGGTTACGAGTCCGACAGATGGATCGTCCATATGTCGGGAAATATCCGCCAAATAGTCTTTTTCAACCCGGATATTGCTGTCACTGATAAGTATAAGGTCGTATTTGGCTTTTCTATATGCTGGTATCAGATTATTCACCTTGGGATTCAATCCTGCGTCACAATGTTCTACGATAATAGAGATATCCTTAAAACAGTATTTATCCTTGACTTTCCTTACCACTTTATAGGCAGGGTCATTCTGATCATGCAGAGTAAAGATGATTTCATAAACAGGATAATCCTGATTACAAAAGCTTTCGAGATTATCAAATAATCCATCCTCAAGGCCTTTAAGTGGTTTAATGATTGAAATAGCGGGAAATGTATCAGGAATCAGTTCGATATCTGGTTTAGTGAAAGACGTATAAGATCTTACAGCCATCACCTCAAGCAGATACAGGGCAATAACAACCACTATCAATACCATAAAAACCGACATATGTTTACCTCCTAATTTCTGAAAAGTGTTACGGCTACACCCTTGTTATGCCTGATACATTGTTTTATGGAATCTATATTGTTAGCGCAGTTTAGAAGAGTTTTCCACGAAAAAAGATGTTTCGGTTTATGGAAGTCGCTGTTTGCAATATATGGATACTTTTTCAGGCTTATAACATTGAATATATCATCTCTGTTGCCAATCTCCCATGCGTCAATATAACGGGCATATTTTCCTCTGTTATTCCAGAGAAAAAGTGTGTCCTTATCGATTTTTCTTGTCATATAATGTGGATGGCAGGCTACTATCAGGGCATTTTGCAATTTCGCCTTCAGGAATATCTCTTCATAACTTAGACATGCCGGTATAAACTCATGGATATCGATAATCAGAATGTGTGCAGAATTGCTGGCAGAAAAATGATTTTTCGTTATTTCAATACCTGGAATAACGAGCATACCGTATCTGTCATAAGCCCTTTGGGCCTCCTCCCGTATGTGGTAGATATACTGGGTGAAGTTATCGGCCGTTATAGTATATTTAAATCGATGTGCCAGTTTTCCCAGCGGATTATCCCTGTTAACCACGTGATCGGTAATTGCTATTACATCAAAGCCGGCTTGTCCAAAAATATCTATTGTTTTTCTAAGCTCGACCGAGCCATCGGAATAAGTGGTGTGAATATGGAAGTCACACAGCAACATGTCAATATGTATAACAGCTAATCATTTATAACTATTATAGCGATTAAATATTACAGCATAATGAAATTATCATTACAATATGGTTAAAGATTTAGCAGTAAAAAATTTTATCGAAAGGTTAGAATTTTCTATTTTTTATGATATAAGAATAATATGTGGCTGCACTTGTAGGCTTACGTTCGAGGGTCTCGAAATTGACGTTATAGAGCCCGAAGCGGGCATCAAGGCCATTGAGCCACTCGTAATTGTCAATCAGTGACCAGTAGAAATAACCTCTTATATCCAATCCGTGCTTTTTTTTGCAGTGTTCCATTGAGTCAATATGTTCTTTTATAAATCGGATTTTTTTGTGGCTATCCCTTGTAGCTATTCCATTTTCGGTTATTATAAGAGGAACATTTAACGTCGAGGCGAACTTCAGCATCTTTTCAAGTCCGCGCGGATATATCTCCCAACCCATGTCGGTAAGTCCATGGCCATCGATGTCCAAATGTCTCATCTCAACTCCCATCTTTTTCAGTGGATTAAACCTCATATGTATCCTTGTGTAGTAGTTCACGCCAAAGAAGTCGAGTTTTCCTTTTATGGGAACTGGAAATCTCATTTCCTCCTTTAATGGGAATTTAACTATCAACAATCCGGTGCGAAAGGCATCGAGCAGGGATTGATTATAGAAACTTCTTGCAAACCTAGCAAGCAGTTTATCCAGGGGATTCCATTTACTCCACGGAGCAAGCGCAGCCATATTATGGGCCACACTCACCTCCGCATCCGGGTATGCGGCATGTATGATCTCATATGCCCCTGCATGAGCCTTGAGAATATTCACAAGGGCCTTGATTCCTAACGGTACATTATTCATTGCCGGAGGAATACACCCTTCAAAATAGCCTGCAAGGATAAGGACATAGGGTTCGTTAAAGGTTATCCAGTATTTTACGTTTTTTACTGCAGCAACTATTCTTTTTACATAGGCAAGGAATATATCCACAGATTCATCCTCGTGCCATGGGTATTTCTTTATAAACCAAAGGGGATGTGTAAAATGATGCAGGGTAAGCATAGGTTCGATGCGGTATTTTATGAGAATATCTATGATTTCCACATAATGTTCGATTGCCAGGTCATCCCATGTGTGTTCATGCGGTTGTATCCGGCTCCATTCAAGCGAGAAGCGGTACGCGTTTACCCCAAGGTCGTGAAGGAGACTGAGGTCTTTTCTGTACAGTTCATAATGGTTTGTTATTTTAGGCTTTTCACTAAGTATAGTGTCCCATGATGACCAGTCAGCGTGAGGAGAACCCTCAAGCTGAAAGGCAGACGTTGCAACCCCCCATAAAAAAGTTTCACGTGAACATTCTTTCATATTATCCGTGCAGGTGCTAATACGTTCTCCACATTAGTTGTCTTTTTTTTATCCATGCTTTTTATTATAACTTAATCGTTGCCATATTCTAAAAAGTCTGTGCATGTTTGCCTCAAAACTTGATTTATTTCCAAAAAGTAAGCTAATATTTGGATATTACTGATAGAGTCGGTTTGCGCTATTTATGCAGTTAAAGGAGTGATGTGCATTTTCTTAAGACAAAATATCCGGCAATAATTCTGATAGTAGCACTTGCCTACGGCTTCTATCTGCGCTCTTACCATATAGACTATCCAAGTGTTGGTTATCACAACATGAAAGAAAACCAGCATCTGAGCGAAACCCTCAATTTCTACAAGACCGGTATATCTATTCACAGACAAGTGTATTTCCAGGAGGCTGACAGAGACATTCCATATTATGAGGAGTATCCGCAACTGCCATTTATTCCTGCTATTGGCGATGTTTTATGGAAAATCTTCGGCGTCTCATATTGGCTTATGCGTATTCAGATGATAGCCTACTCTTTGGGCACAATTGTTATTTCCTGCATTTTTGTAAAAAGGCTGACTGATGACACCAACCTGTCTTTGCTTACAGCCGTCTATATGGCAATTATGCCGTTAAACGTGTTCTTTGGGCGCAATATACAACCGGAGTCGCCTTGTCTGTTTTTTGTAATGCTGTTTTATCTGTTGTTTTTCGAATGGGTCGAAAAACCCTCCTTTAAATATTCGTTTCTTTCGGCACTGTCCTTATCTATAGCCGCAATGGCTAAGATGTCTTTCCTTGTTCCGGCCATTGCCGTAATTGGTTTTATTCCGCTTAGGGAAACTATTAAAAAAGTACGGGCGGCTAAAATGAAATCCGTCTATGGTTTTTTGATTTTTGCAACTGTACCCTTTTATGTATGGTTAACTAAAATCACAAATATAAACGAAACTCTGACAGAGGGTTCAATTCATAAAATAAAAATTTTTGAACCTTTTACCCTTAACTTTTGGAAAATCAACTCGGCCACTTTAATGAGTTTTTTTGTTGATAACTATACCATATTTAATGGAATTCTAATGTTTGGCGGACTTCTGCTTTTACCGCTTGCTTACAAAAAAGCACGGGGATTTTTCTCGTTCTATCTTATCTCATTAGTGTGTTATATATCTGTTTTTAATTTCTATTTTAAAGAGCACAGTTACTACCAGATGCCGTATGTGTTTCTTGCGGCCTTTCTTATGGCATACTGCGTTAACTATGTATTTTCTCATATTTTTAAAAATCTGCAAACACACTACATAACAGCTCTGTCATTAATCGTGCCTCTTTTGAGTCTCACAGCCGTAAATGCCTCACTTACCAGACAGTATGACAAGCAGTTTTTTGGAATAGACGTGGCTGGCCAGTACATCAAAACACACACCGCCGAAAAGGACAGATTTCTGCTTACCGTAACTGCCCAAAAACTCGGAGTCTGCTACTTTGCCGAAAGGTTTTGTCTTGGCACTCCAGATAAACCAGAGGCAGTAGAGGCATACGAAAAGAAATTTAATTCAAAATATATTTTTGTCCATGTTAGTTCCTTCTCTGAATTTATGAAGCTAAAATCCTGGCTATACATTGAGAAAAACTATAGAATAGTTCAGGGCGGCTTTACTCCATATCAAGGACAAATGGTTCTTAACTATCTTATCCTTGAAAAAGGCGGAGTGTTTTCGATGGATGACTTAAAGAAGTCTCAGCCTTTTTTTGCCAAATCATACGAGCTTAAGAATGAGGCAATTCCATTTTACACCGTTACATTGGTAAAGTAGCAACTGTAAAAAAATGGCAAAAGCTGTAGCATTATTATCAGGCGGCCTTGACAGCACACTGGCCGTGCTTGTGTTACTAAGGCAAAACATAGAAATAACCGCCGTAACGTTTCAGACCTGGTTTGGCTGCGATGCCTCAAGTGTGTCCTCATGTGGACGGCCTACGTATGATTTAGCCGCAAAGTTTGGGTTTGACGTTGAAACAATCACGCTTGGTGAAAGTTTTATAGATATAGTGAAAAACCCCCACCACGGCCACGGAAAGAACATGAACCCGTGTATAGACTGCCGGATTCTGATGCTTAAAGAGGCACTCACATTGATGCACTCAATTGGCGCTGATTTTCTTGTAACCGGCGAGGTGCTGGGACAGAGGCCGATGAGCCAGAGGCGGGAGTGCTTTCCCCTTATTGACCGGGATGCCGGTGTTGAGGGATACGTGCTCAGGCCTCTTTGTGCCAAACTTCTAAAACCAACCATCGCTGAGGAAAAGGGGCTTGTTGACAGGGCACAGCTATATGCAATGAGCGGCAGAACCCGAAAGCCTCAGATGGCATTAGCTGAAGAGCTTGGGCTTACGGAGTATCCTGCCCCTGCCGGCGGCTGCCTTCTGACCGATCCCATCTATTCACAAAGGCTTAAGGAACTCCTCCATTACGACCCGGATGCCTCCGTTAGAGACATATCCCTGCTTCAAATTGGCAGGCATTTTCGCCTCAATCCAACATGTAAGGCTGTTGTAGGCAGAAATGAAGCAGAAAACGAAAAAATCGAGCTATTACTCAATAATGATTCTGTCCTTTTTGCTGTAACAGAGGTCGGTTCTCCAACCACTTTGCTGATTAATAAAGATACCGCTGTAACAGCAGAATTAATCAGGCTTACTGCTGCAATAACCGCCAGATATTCTGATGCTAAGAGAGAAAAAGAAGTTGAGGTAGTCTATTGGGGAAAAACAAGCGGAAAAATAACCGTCAATCCAACTAACCCCGATGTTGCGGAAAGTTTCAGAATAAAAGAATAATTCTGATTTTAATTCAGGAGTCTTTCAATAACCGGCAGAGTAAACAAAGAGCAGGCAGTGGTGGAGACAATCATAAAAGCAGAGAGAGTAACGTCAAGGTTAAATCTTGCAGCAATAAGGAGAGATAGAACCATGGTTGGCATGGCGCCCTCAATGGCACAGGCATTCAGTGCAACGCCAACGAGTCCGAGTTTTTTTGCTACAAAATATGCCAAAAGCGGAGAGATAATAACTTTGATGCCACCTGAGATTGCGGCACAATAAACATGGCTGACTTTTGGAACGGTTATGGCAAGCCCGAGACTGAAAATCATAAGCGGTACAACAAGTGAACCTAACAGGGAAAAAGCTTTAAACACGGGTTCTGGCAGCGTAATACCAGCGCTTTGGATAATCCCGCCAAGTATGACTCCATGGATTGGCGGGAGCATGAGAACACTTTTCAAAGATGAATACAGCATTTGTTTTTTACTGGCAGAGTTTTTTACGGACAGCCCGCCATACCTTGCCGCTACCTGAGTGCCGATTAGCCATAGAATTGGGGTGGCAGTCATAAGGTCGTAGTAGAGGACATACTTTTGAGCACTCTGTCCGTAGAGTTCGGTTATTACAGGAAGTCCAAGGTAGGTGGTGTTGCCAAATGCGGCACATATAATAAGGGCTCCAACCTCCGGCATAGAGAGGTTTTTAAATTTACCGATTATTTTAAAAACAAAATGGGCGAGTGCCATAAGCGCAAATATAGTAAGCGCTGCCGTTATAGGAACCAGAAGAGCCTCAATATCAAGTTTGGTTTCAGCGAAAATCTTTACACACAAAGCCGGCAAAAAAACATTTAAGACAGTCGCATTTATTGAGTTTCGTGCCGTATCGGCATCAACTCCGCCGGGTTTAAGACGCCGAAAGGCAACACCTGCCAGCACTATCAGGGTAAAAGATAAAAGTGTAGAATACATAAAGGCTACGGTATTATAACAAAATGTCAGTTATCGTATCCACAATTAAACCGATTATCAGCTACTAATACCAGGTTGCGCTCAAAGATATAACTAAATGTCATAGTAAAAAGAGCTCCACTCAAAGCGACGTGACAAGCACGCTCCTGTAACAGGTCGTAAGACAGACGTGAGGGTAGAGCTGGTTTGATATAATTTTTCATTCTGAGCGGTTCTCTGCCGAGATAAAACAGCACCTGTTTTACCGGCTTTCCGTACGTCTTGTTAATATAAATCCGGTACCTGAGCATTCTATATGGCATGTTGCTGTTATTTGTGGCCTGAAATTCTATATGCAATTAGTATATTATTTCATATCTCCATTAATACCGTACAGCCGTCTTACGGCAGCAATAAGAATGTCCCTGTCCTCGTCATCACTTTTAAGGGCAACCGTCGGGGGATGAATTAGTTTGTTGACAATGGCTGAGGCCATAAGTTCTATAGATTTTTTTTCTTTTTCTCCAAGGCCATCCAGTTTGTTAAAGAGTTTTGTAAGTTCCTCATCGCGAATATCTCCTGCCGTTTTTCTCAATGCCACGATAGTTGGCACAGCATCAAGAGACTGCATCCACTTAAAAAACACTTCAACCTCCTCTTTTACTATCTCTTCAGCCTTAAGAGCCTCCTTCTGTCTTTCGTGAAGGTTTGAATCTACTACCCCCTGCAGATCATCTATATCGTAAAGATACACGTTGTCTATGTCGTTGACGGCAGGGTCTATGTTGCGCGGCACTGAGATATCTATGATAAAGACGGAACGCTTTTTTCTGTCTTTCATTATTTTTTCCATATCAGACTTATTTAAAACATACGATGGCGCTCCGGTAGAACATATTACTATATCGGCTTTGGCCATTTCATGTTTAAACTGTGAAAACTCAATCGCCCTGCCGGAAAACTCCTCGGCAAGCGCACACCCTCTTTCAAAAGTCCGGTTGGCCACTATGACCTCTTTGACGCCAAAGCCTGTCAGATGTTTTGCCGCTAATTCTGCCATCTCACCAGCCCCAAGAAGCATAGAGACTTTATCCGACAACTCTCCAAAAATCTTCTTAGCCAGCTCCACCGCAGCATATCCTATTGAGACAGCGTTTTCCGCTACCTTTGTCTCTGTGCGCACGCGTTTGGCTACAGAGATGGCTTTTTTCATTAGTTTATTTAGAATGATTCCTGATGAGGAATTTTTTAGCGCAAGATCAAATGCACTCTTAAGCTGGCCCAGTATCTGCGGCTCTCCTAAAACCATAGAGTCCAGACTGGATGCTACGCGAAATATATGCCGCACTCCGTCATAGTCTCCCCGCATGTAAAGAGCCGCCTCAAGCTTTTCCCTTTCAATGTTGCGGAGGGCTGAAAAGTAGTCCTTAACGCCTGTTGATATTTTATCTGAGCCAGCACCACTGAGGTATATCTCAACGCGGTTACAAGTTGATAGTATCACGGCTTCATTTACGCCGGTTATACTTTTGAGGGTACTTAACCCCGCAGGGATTTCATCGGCAGCAAAGGCGATTTTTTCCCTTACATCAACATCTGCTGTTTTATGGTTAAGACCGACTACCAGAATGCTCATTTAAACTCGTGTATAGATTTTAAAAGTATGCTTACACCAAAAAATGTAAACAAGACAGCAACAAATCCTGCCACTGACATTATCGCAGAGCGTTTGCCGTGCCAACCGGCGGTAATCCTGAGGTGTATTATGAGGGCATAGAAAAACCATGTAATCAGCGACCATACCTCCTTAGGATCCCATCTCCAAAACGTTCCCCACACTCCTTCTGCCCACACAGCCCCGGAAATAATGGCAAGCGTAAGAAGTGGAAACCCAATGGTTATCAACCTGTAGTTGACCTCATCAAGCACACGGAGGCTTGGCAGGCGGTGGAAAAGCCCGCCCAATTTCTTGGCCTTAACAAAATGCTCCTGAATCAGATACATAACCCCTATGCCGCAGGCTACCGCAAAGGCGGCATCTCCGGTAAAAGCTAAAAGCGTGTGAATCCACAGCCAGTAATTTTGAAGCACCGGGCTCAGTGGATTTATCTCTCGTGGGAGTATCGAGGACGATAGCATTAAAATAAATGCCATAGGCATGATAAATGCCCCAAGCAAACCTACCCTGTATTTAATCTCTATAATGAAGAAAACAATGACCACACTCCAGGCAAACAACGAGGCCGCCTCGTGAAGATTAGCCACCGGCATGTGGCCGCCCTGTATAAACCGCATAAGTATGGACAGCGTGTGCAAGGTAAAACCTGAAATAGCAAAAACTGTCATCCCACCTGACGTTGCCTTTGAGCCTTTTACCAGCTCAAGCACGCCCAGTATTGTTGATATGAAATAACAGGTCAGAGCTAATTCAAATGCTATAACCACTTAAAAACATCCTAAATCACAGCTTTTTATTTTAACATGAAGCCTGTTAGCCTCTGCCCCTAACTCCTTATACGGTATCTCCAACTCCTCTGCTAAGGCTCTTGCCAAAGCGCAGGAGACCCTGCCATCAGTTACTCTCTCAAACAGTCTCTTTTGTATCTCTTTAGTTTTCAGCATTTCTATAATCATCCCTGTACATGTTTTAAAATCCAGCTCCCCGTTATTATATACTGAAGCAGTACAAGTTTTCATCCCCTCCGGCCATTGTTTTATTTTATGGTATGCCTCTGGTGTCTGGAAAACAACGGCAATATCAGATTTTTCAAAAAACTTCTCTGCCGATTCTTTAAACCGTCCTGCATCAGTGCCTAAGACAAAGACGGTAAGATCTGGCCTTACAAAATCCATCGGACTGTTACCTTCAATGATAATCCCCAAAACCCTCGGTAAGTCAAACATTGCAAACCTCAAAGCCTCGTCAAGGGCACTGTACGGGGACTGTACCCACTTTACGGCCACTGCCCCTGCTTGTAAAAGCCGCGTGGAATCTTTACCCTCCTGATTGGCCGTGTCAGCGGCATCAGTAACAGATGTATAAAAGGATGTCTTTGTATACTTTATCGCCGCCCATTTGCCTTTCACATTTTTTAACAACTCTGTGGCAAGCGAGGTTTTTCCGGAGCCGCTGTATGCCCCTCCTATACACACTATTAACGGATTAGCCATTCTTATTTTAAATCACTACCAGTAACCTATTAAGGTAACAGATGTGTAGCAAATAAGTAAACCCCCCGAATTCATAACCTATAGTTTACCACTGTTATAACTCTTCACTCTCTCCTGTTGTTTTTTAACGCTCTCTGCTTAGTGTGAATATTTTATTAATAATTTCATTCGGGTATGAGTTTTGCATTGAAATGAAGTCTGTTTTCATGATACAATCTAAGTGTGAAAAACACTATACCTATAATAGTGGTTGTAGCAGCAACGGTTATTTATATAATGCTTGCAATGCCAGAGAATGATTTAACAAAAAATGTTAAAATTCAACCAGGTGAATCTGTTATGGAAAAGGTCAATATCTACAGAAGCACAGACACAAAGATTATTTGGAGTGCACAAGTGAACAGGCTGATATTAGAGGATAATAGTAAGAAGGCTAAGATTGACGGTATTGAGGCTGATTTTCCTAAAAGCGGAATAACCATTAAAGCCAAAAGCGGTCTCTATAACCTCTCTAACAATACCATTACGGTTGACAGCAATGTGCTGGCTTACAATAAAGATGCTCAGATAACGTCAAAAGATATATACGTTGATTTCAAAACTCAGGCGGTTAGTTCTAAAAGCGGTGTAACAATCACAGGGAAAAATTACACTGTGACTGCTGATTCTTTTAACTCATTAAATGGTGACAATGTAACCTTAAACGGCAATGTAAAGGTGGTTTATAACTGATGGTAAACCACACGGTGGCAAATAAAGCTGAGACAGGAGTAAAGATGAAGATATTTATATCGGCAGCGATTTTACTTGTCGTGACGGCTCTGCCAGGCTTAAGCACCACAGCACTTTACGCACAACCACCCTCCGATAATGAATCTACTTCTATGAAGTTATTTAAAGGAGATAAGAACGTACCTCTGATAATTACAAGTAATCAACTAAGCACTGACAATAAAAACAAAACTGCAACTTTCACAGGCTCTGTTAAAGCTGTAAAGGGTGAGACCACATTCTACGCTGATAAAATGGTCGTGTATTATACTGATGACCAGTCTAAGATAAAACAAATAGATGCAACCGGCAACACTAAACTTATTCGGGGAGAGAAGATAGTCACGGCCGCTAAGACAGTTTATTTTGCAGGCGCTGACGAACACGTTGTCTTTACCGGTAACCCTGTGGCAACAGAGGGCAAAAACACAATAACCGGCACTAAGATGACTTACTACATGAGCGATGACCGCTCTGTTGTGGAAAACAGCCGCGCACATCTTGAGGATAAGTGAACACGATAGAAGCAACAGGGCTGAAAAAGAGTTACTCAAAAAAAACAGTAGTTTGGAATCTGAGTTTAACTCTTAATACGGGTGAAATTGTGGGGCTTTTGGGCCCTAACGGCGCAGGGAAAACAACAACATTTTATATGCTGACAGGAATTATCAAACACGATGCCGGCTCCATTGCCTTAAACAAAAAAGACATTGGCTCGCTCCCCATGTATGTACGGGCAAGGCACGGAATATCATACCTGCCGCAGGAGACCTCGATTTTCAGAAAACTCACGGTTGCTGAAAACATCCAGGCAGTGCTTGAAATTAAAGGAATGAACAGGCAGCAGATTACCGATAAGGTGCAACAGGTTCTTGAGGAGTTTTCCATATCGCACATTGCCGGAAATATAGCTTATACGCTTTCCGGAGGCGAAAGAAGGCGCACAGAAATAGCACGCGCTATCGCCACAGACCCCGTGTTCATTCTCTTTGATGAACCATTTACCGGCATAGACCCGATAGCTATAATAGAGCTTAAAAAAATGCTGACCTACTTAAAAAACCGCGGGCTTGGGATTCTCATTACAGACCACAACGTTCGCGATACACTTTCCATAACCGATCGCGCCTACATAATAAATCACGGCGAGGTGCTGGATGAGGGTACACCGGAAAAACTTATCAGTAACAGAAATGTCAAACAAGCATACCTTGGCGAGGATTTCACTCTGTAATGGCACTTGAGACACGGTTAGAAGCAAGACTATCACAAAAGTTGGTACTGACGCCACAGTTGCAGATGGCGATAAGGCTTCTGCAGTTGCCCCAGCTTGAGCTTACGCAGGCGATAAATCAGGAAATTATAGAAAATCCGTTTCTTGAAGAGCATACGGATGATTTGTATCAGGGGGAATCAGAGGGCGGACCTAGTAACGAGCCGGAGTCACACTCTGATAGCGAAAATGAGGGGGCATATTCAGAGGTTACCATGGAGGGACTTACGTCTTTTTCCGTGGATGAGTACTTTGAAGAGCGCGGGGCAGACGGACGCGATCTTGGATATTTCACTTCCGGAGAGGACGAAAAACCCGGCTTTGAAACTTTTCTCACCGAGTCCTTAGATTTAACAGACCATCTGAAACTTCAATTGGATATGTCAGAGGCACACGGCAGGCTGAAAGAGGCTGCCGAGATGATTATCGGCAATATTGATGAAAACGGCTATTTATGTGCAACCGTTGAAGAGCTTGCAAAGGTGCTTGGCGAGGAACTACCGGTTGTGGAAAAGGCGCTGAGGCTGGTGCAGAGATTTGATCCGCCGGGAGTAGGTGCGCGTAACATAAAAGAGTGTCTGATAATACAGATAAAACTTCTGGGACTTGAGAATACGTTAGTAGAGAAAATTGTAGGAAACAATCTGGAGGACCTTGAAAAGAAGAAATACCAGGCTATCGCCAGAAGTTACCGTGTAACCCTTGAGGAGGTAATGGTAGCTGTTAAGATAATCGAGGGACTTGAGCCAAAGCCAGCCAGAAATTTTTCCAACGTCAGTATCTCTTTCATCACACCGGATGTATATGTGGAACGTGTGGATGACCTCTATAAGATAATCCTAAACGATGAACACACACCACGCGTGCGGATAAGCAGCAGATACCGGGAGCTTTTAAAAAGTAAAAACATTCTGGATAAAACAGAAAAGCAATTCCTCTTAGAAAAGTATCGTTCTGCCACATGGCTGATAAAGAGCCTTGATGAGCGTAACCGCACAATATACCGTGTGACGGAGAGCATTCTGAGGCGTCAGCGGGAGTTTTTCGAAAACGGCATACAATATCTCAAACCACTTAACCTTAAAACAATAGCCGAGGACGTAAGCGTCCACGAAAGCAACATAAGCCGCGTCACTTCAAACAAGTACCTTGCGTGCAGCCACGGGGTGTATCCGTTCAGGTTTTTTTTCAGCAACTCTCTTGGCTCAGATGACGGCGATATATCCTCAACAACAGTTAAGGAACTGATAAAAAAAATCATAAGCGAGGAGGATAAAACTAACCCGTTAACAGATCAGAAATTAATGGACATTCTAAGCGGTAAAGGGATAAAAATAGCAAGGCGCACACTTGCCAAATACAGAGAGGAGCTAAACATTGCTCCGCACACAAAGAGGAAAAAAATAGCCAATTAGATATAATAGGCATACATAATAAAAACACTGGAGGCACTATGAACGTAAATATTACCGGACGTAATTTCGACATAACGGAGTCAATAAAGGACTATGCGGAGGGCAAACTCAAGAAGTTTGCCAAGATGCTCGTTCATGAGTGTGACGCTATGGTAGTCTTAACGGTAGAAAAGTACAGACACAAGGCAGAGGTACTGATAAAGTCTAACGGGGTGCTGATTCAAGCCGAATCAATAACAGCGGAGATGTACTCGTCAATAGATGAGGTGCTGGAGAAACTGGAGCGTCAGATAAAAAAGTACAAGGACAAATTAACGTCAAAGAGAAAAACACTGGCTAAAGGCTCAGCCTCACACACCGAGCAAACAGAAAATGTCCTGGCAGAATCCAACCCGATACGAATAATCAAACGCAAGAGATTTGACATGAAACCGATGCCACCCGATGAAGCTGCCATGAATCTTGAGCTTCTGGATAAAGACTTTTACGTTTTTTCAAATGAAATCACAGGCGATGTAAACGTGATTTACAGAAGAAAGGACGGGGATTTTGGACTTATAGAGCCGACGCGATGAGTTCTAAGACTTTCATCCTGATAGTGACAGGTATGTCAGGGGCAGGAAAGACAGTGACTTTGCGGGCACTTGAGGACAGCAGTTACTTTTGTGTGGATAATCTACCGCCATCGCTGATTGATGATTTTGTAAAGATAACAGCAAAGAGCGCCGAGGTAGGCAGCATAGCCATAGGGATGGACGTCAGGGAAAAAAGTTTTCTTGCCGATTTAGAGTCAACCCTTGAGCATTTAAGAACAGCTTATACGCTTCAGATACTTTTTTTAGAGGCAGAGACAGATGTATTAATACGGCGGTTTAAGGAAACAAGGCGGCCTCACCCTCTGCAGAAACTCTATGACGGCAGCATGGAAAAAGCTATGGAGAGTGAGGAGGAGCTGCTTAGACCGCTTAGAGATGAGGCCGAAACTATCATTGATACCTCATCATACACCCCGCATCAGTTGAGAACCCATATAACATCGCTTTTTGGAGGGGGTTCATCAGCGTCATTAAAAGTTACACTGATTTCATTTGGTTTTAAAGCCGGCACTCCGCATCATTTGGACATGTTGTTTGATGTGCGGTTTCTTGCCAATCCACATTTTGTCGAAGCCTTAAGGCCCCTTACCGGGCTTGATATCTCGGTAAGTAATTACGTCTTAGAAAATCCTCTTACAGTGGAATACCTTAAAAAGGTAGAGGATTTATTGGATTTTCTCATACCAAATTATATAAAAGAGGGCAAATCGTTTCTCACCATAGGAATAGGCTGCACGGGGGGACGCCACAGGGCTCCGGCTATAACCCAAAAAATTGCAGCTTTCATCTCCAAACATTCCCTTAACGTGGAAACCATCCACAGAGACATTTAATTAGAAGTTTACCTTTACGCCGCCATAAATAATACGCCCGTTGTAGATGTGGTTTGCGTAAAAAATAAGAGAATCATTAAAAATATTGTTGCCCTTTACAAAGAGGCCAACATTCAGATTATTATCCCTATATACTTCTTTGGAAAGATTAAGGTCAAAAATCATGGCGTTATTGCCCAAAAATGTGTAGTAGTTATCGTATTTAGAGGGGTCATAGTACCATCTGATGTAGTGGCCTTTAAGTGAAGCGTTTAAAACCTTAGGATTGCGGTATTCAACACCTAAATCGTAGCTGTATTGAGGGGTGTCTTCAACCTTCTGTCCGGTATCGGCGTTTTTAGCATCGGTATAGGAACATCCCAAAGTTATGGTTGTATGATAAATCGGTGCGGTTTCAGTTTCCACCTCCACACCCTGACGGATTTGCCTGATATCGTTTTGCATCTGAAAGGTGTTTGATGATATGGTTTTCATAGTGAAAGCATCCCAAACGTCATGCCTGAAAAGAGAGGTCTTAAACCACAGGTATTTTAGTATGCCGCTTTCTATGCCAGCCTGGTAAGAGATAACCTTTTCTACTTTTAATTCAGGATTTGCAATATAATTGGTGTCCCCGGCCCTTATAGATACAGAGGAGTACTTAGCAGGGACAGCGTTAAATCCCCTGGTTACAAAAAACCGTAATAAGGTAGTTTTGCCTAAATCGTATGTAACTCCAAGGCCGGGACTTACAAATGCTCCGCCCTGTGTTAGCCAGTCGTATCTGATACCGGGAGTTATGGTAAACCTGCTAACAGGAATAGTATCGTTAACAAAAACCGCCCACTTTGTAAAATAAGCCTTCCCGCTTTCTATTGTATCGGTCTTAAGAATTTGGTAATCATAATCGCCGCCTGTCACCACGGAATGCCCGGGCGGACTCCACTTGACGTTTACACTGCCGCCATAATCAGTATCTTTTACAATCTCCTTTCCATTTACCATTTCTACCGTATGGTAAAAATCTGAGGTCCTGAGTGAAACATTAAAGTCTGTTGATTCACTTAATTTGGAATTTACGTTAAGCGTTGTGTACAAAGAATCGTTATAATCTGTCATTTGAGGATTAATCGGCTCACCTGAGGTCTTATTGTATCCCAGAGTGAACCGCATAACTGTATTTTGAGACAAAGCAACTTTAAACTTACTGTAAAAGTTGTGTTGATCGTTTGAAAGCTCAGAATTATAACCATCAGAAAACTGCCTGCCGTAGAACACATAATACCCCAGTGGTCCAACCTTACCGTTTAAAACAACCCGTTCATCCTGGGTATTATAAGATCCATAAGCACCCTGAAGCTTCATACTGATTGGTTTTTCACTGTAATTATCCTTTGTTATGATGTTAATTATACCGCCAAGCGAGGAACCCCAGGTGGAGGAGGCCGGGCCTTTGATGATTTCTATTCTTTCTATGTTTTCCACAGGAATGGTTTGTAAAGTAATGGTACCTAAAGATATATCATTTAAAGTTACTCCGTCTATTATAACTCTTACATGGTTTGTTGTCTCAGTTCCCTGAATGTGGGATTCTACACCTGCTCCGCCAGGAATCATCCTTGTCTGAAAACCGATAACATATTTTAAAACATCGGCAAGAGTGACAGCGCCAATTGCCTCTATGTCAGAAGCAGTAATCACAACTATGTTTTCAGCCACCTGGGATGTTGACTTAAGATACCTGGTCGGAGTTATAACCAAATCCTCTTTTTTGAAATACATGGAAAGCACCTTCTCATCGGTGTCATCAGTCCATGACAGCGCGATGCTGTTTGAGGATAACAACAAAGCCAATATAAGGCTAATTTTAAATATAGTCTTCACTTTGAGTGAGCATATTGTAACTTAAAAATCTATTAAAATCAACATATTTTATAACGAATGTCACAAATATTAACAAAAAGTAATAATGTTATTTTAGGGCTATGTTTAGAAATGTAAAACACCTGTGCTGATAGTGTATAATTAAACGCAGCACGATTGTGGGAGAGAATTTTGTACGAAAAAATTTTAGTAATAAAGCCAAGCTCTTATGGTGATGTGATTCATGCGCTGCCGTTTTTACAGGCATTAAAAAACAAATATCCAAAAGCTGAAATCCACTGGGTGATAGCTGCTTCACTTAAGAGTATTCTTTATAACCATCCATTGATTGACCGTCTGTGGGTAATCGAAAAAGACAAGTGGAAAAATATAGGGAGAATCACTGATACCATCAGAGAATTGCGCTCTCTGAGAACTGAACTCAGAAGAGAGCGGTACTCCCTTGTTGTGGATTTACAGGGGCTCCTCCGAAGCGGAGTAATTGCGCAGATGAGCGGATGCAACAACGTTATCGGCTTTAAAGAGGCACGGGAGGGCAGCAGATTTTTTTATACTCAGTTGATTGAAGGCGGACGTGACGTCCATGCCGTTGACAGATACCTTAAAGTTGCGGAGTTTTTGGGCTGCGATGTTTCCACTGTTTCGTTTCCGCTAAACCTAAGTGCGGAGCCCCCTAAGGTGATTGATGAACTCCCGTGGGAACGCTTAAGCAGGGAGGGATTTGTGGTAATGGTGCCGGGTGCCAGATGGGAAACAAAGCGATGGCCGCCATCTTATTTTGGCTGTCTTGCCGCCTTGCTGCCTATTTCCACTATCATCATAGGCTCAAAGGATGACATGGAGGCAGCGGATGAGGTTGTAAGGTTTTCCGGTGGAAAGGCTCTAAGCCTCGCCGGCAGAACCGGACTGGCTGATGCAGAGTGGATTATTTCAAAGGCAAAATTTATGGTATCTAACGACACAGGCCCAATGCACGTGGCAGCAGCTCTGGGCGTGTGGGTTTATGCTATTTTTGGACCCACTGAGCCTCTGAGAACCGCTCCTTATGGCAAAAACAACACCATCATCAGGAATTCTCTCAAATGTATGCCGTGTTTAAAAAAAAAATGTTACCTAATTGAGTGTATGAGGGATTTATCTTTTCACACTGTTTATGAAATAATAAGAGAACGTGAGTCTTTCCGGACTTAGAGTGTCGTAAAAAAATGAACTACCGGAGGTAAGATGAGATATAAATCAGGGATGCAATTGATGATGTCAGCTGTGGTATTGTTTGTGTTTTCCGCCTTTGGTTTAGCACAAGGGATTCCGGAGGGGGGAGAGCCCTTTATGTCTTCCCAAAAGTGTTCAGCCTGCCATCCTGCCATATTTAAAGAATGGTCAAGCTCTATGCACGGCAAGTCGTCGCTTCATAAAGACAGCGCCCATGCTGCTATGTATAACGCATTTCTTGCGGATATGCAAAAAGATAACATTGAGGCCGGTTATAACTGTGCCACATGCCACATGCCTATGGCAGACAATATTACGGATATACTAAGCGGAAAAATAAAACCTGACGAAAAAAACCTGCTTGAGCAAGACGGAGTAGGCTGTACATTTTGCCACAGGATTGAAAACACAATGCCAGGTAAAGACAGAAACACCTGCGTTATAAACAAAGACGGCAGTTTCTTTGTAAGTAAACCCAAGAACAAATCGCCCCACAAGACGGCCTCCAACCCTATGTTTTCAAGCGGAGAGCTGTGCCTTGGTTGTCATGGGTTTTTTGTAAATTCCAAAAATTTTACAATCTGTGCTATGAAAGATGAAGGGACAGGGAACTGTCTGTCGTGCCATATGCAAAAGATAGCCGGAGAGCCGGCTCTTTTGTCAACAGCAACTGAACACACCTCTCATGCCATATCAGGTGGACATGATGAGGAAATGTTGAAAAAAGCGGTAACTCTTGATGTCAGGTCAGATGGCAAAAACCTTCATGTCAGGGTAAAAAACAACACGGCACACGCCTTTCCATCAACTATGCCGATGAGAATGGCTTTTGTAACGGTCACCTTCAGAGACTATGCAGGGAAGGCGCTGTGGACCAATATAAAGGAAAACCCTGTGGCTGATGATAAACAATCCGTCTTTATAAAGGTCTTTAAGAGTGGTGATAAGACAGGGGTTCCTGCATGGAAAGCCGATGCCGTGGCGTTTGATACAAGACTTAAAGCGGCTGAAGAGCGGCACCTGACTTATCCGATAACAGGGGGTGACGTAAAAACCGCCGACGTTTACATCATGTACAGATTGTTCCCCCCATCTGCCATTGATAAGTATAGTATTCCCAAAGAGGGTTTAAACGATAACTCAATTATTGTAATAAAAAAAGAATTAACACTGAGCAAATAACATAACCGTAATGAAATACAAAGGAGGACAGAGTAAATGACAATCGGTTTGCTGATTACGCGTGATGGTTTCAGCCAGGACATCATAGGGCTGACTAAAGCGGCTGTGAAAAAGGGGCATCAGGTAATATTGTTTATGATGGATGATGGGACACGGCACACACAGAATAAAGATATTGTGGCACTGAAGGATCTGCCAGGGGTCACTATGAGTTTGTGTGACCACAGCGCCAAACTTAGGAACATAACAGAGGACATGATTCCTAATGGCTGTGCGGCAGGCAGTCAGTATCAGAATTCAGTTATGAATCAGGATGCCGACAGGGTTCTGACAATATAGTGATGGAGGAGACAAATGGCTAAGAAGATTGCCGTATTAGTTAGAGACAGACAGGGAGAGGCATTGAGGATGAGTGTTGGCATAACGGTCATGGATGACATCATAGAGGTGTTTATTTTGGACAATAAGGTAGTATCCAATGAAGAGAACGACATGAATATGGATATGATTAAAGAAATGGATATGACCATGTTTACAAACATAAGTAACTATGATGACATCAAGTACATATCAACAGAGGAAATTGCTAAGAAACTTCTTGAGTATGATAACATAATAGCCTATTAACGCAAGGGGGTATAATGAAGGTACTGTACATATTAAAACAGGATGCAAGTGAAACTGCAAAGACATTTATAGAAGTGCAAAAAAAACTTGCCGAGGTAACAGTCGTTGACCTCAGAAAAGACAAAAACTATGACGATATAATTGACAAAGTAGTTGCAAGCGACAAAATAATTACCTGGTAACAGTTGTTTTATATGGAGATAGGCACGTGCAGGATGCTATACCCGTTATCAGATGAGTGTAAAACTAATCTGAGACGGGACGTGCCCTTAAGTCGTATAAACTTTATCAGCGCGATTTGGCATAAGCTAATGTCCGCCGCAAATAACGAAGGTTGGGTCTTTGTGTGACTTAAATGTCCTGCATTGGAGTCAATTTTCACTGCCTATTAACAATTGTAGTTTCTCGTCCTTAATAAAGTTACATCAGACATTTTTTGAATTTACCTACATGCAGTGGATTCCATTTTATTTTTACCTTACCCGTGACAAGTGCACTTAGTAGTGAAGTCCGGTTATTAATTACTTTAACCCAGGTTTCAGAGTCGGCTGTTAGTTTGGTCATGTTTGTATCAGAAACATTTTCGAGGATTTCTACCTTTGATTCATGTATAGATACGCAGAACGTGTCTGGCTCTTTTCCTGTAAATTCAAACAAAAGTTTTAGATTGACACCCTTTGCCGCCACTTGATTAAATGCAAGAGTGATCCCTTTTTTAAAAGATTCTATAGAATTAGGCCGAATTGTGTTGTTAACAAACCGGAGTGTCTTATCAGGGTTTTTAGAAGCGCTCACATGCCCTATAGTGTTTGGGATAACATAGACATTTTCTTTTTTTGTTCTAAGCGGCATTACTATTGTTTCAAAATATAGCTTTTTGTTATTAGTGTAGTCTTTAAGACTCTCTTTTCCAGCCGGACACACCGCCATGCAGTATGAACACCTGTACATACTGCCCAGAGTCAAAGATTGCCATTTGTTCATGGTCTCAGTGTCATTGTGCTTTGCTCTGTAGGCTTTGATGCTTTTTGATGAAACCACACCTTCAATCCAGTCCTGGAAGCCGCCAATCAGGTCATGGTAATTATGCATCGCACAGGACATAAAATTAAAATCACCAGTTTTATCAATAGCTCCAACCGGACAGACAAATGAACATAGTTTGCAATTTATACATATCTTATTTTCAATGGGGTGATCATATTTGTCTAAACCGGCATCAATAAGAATTGTCCCCAATGAAATAGTGTTTCCATAAATGGGATGAATGACAAGTCGGTTAAGGCCCATATTACCAATACCAGCCTCGGTTGCTATTGTCTTATGGCTAATATCCCAAATCTTACCCGGCCAGCGGGAAAAATCCATAGGAAACCCTGCCGGCACCGACACGCCTCGTATTCCAAGGGCATTTAGCCTGTTTATAACAGCCTGTGAAACATCAGAAAGCTTACGGAAAGATTTTATAAATTCATCGTTAACCACAGGCAACGACTGGCTTTGAACACTGTCGCGGTTTGCTTTTTTAATGATTGACATCAGAGTTTTAGTCCGGTTAAAGGCCTTCAATATATCTTTAACTTCATGAGATATAGTCTCTCTGGTAATTTCTACAAACCCAACGTCGTCTGCCCCCTCATCAAGGCAAATTTGTCGCAGTACGCTGTTGGAAAAAAACTTTTCTTGTGTAGTTTCCGTCATAAACTATCCCTCCTTCAATATTACCTTGACATACCAACTGGTATGTACGATAGATTATATCGCATACCAATTGGTATGTCAATAGTGCAGTTTAAAAAATTTAAACATTTAGCAAGTTAATGGTAGATCCGTTTGTGGTTAATCTTATAGCAGCGTATTTCTGATTGCAAGCATTTCATTACCGTTTTTTATAAAGCTGTAGTCAGTCTTTATAATTGTAAACTCAAGAGATTGAAGTTCAATGTCACTCATTAGTTGGCTTATGTACCGGGATGTTATTCCTTGTAAATTTACAAGTGGAAAAATACGTATTTCATTTTTTGTGATTTTAGCAAGTTCTTTTATTGTATCTTTATGAAACTTATAGTCAAGCAAATCCTCGTAAAGAAAAAGAAAATGCGATACCAGCGTTATGTCGAACTGATTTTCTAAAAAGTTTGAAAATGGGTATTCCACGTTTAAATACCGCTTATTCCTAAATTCTTTGTAGTCTTCAATGAACAGAGTTAACGCATTAAGCCTTGTTGCCTTTAACGCATCAATATCTTTGAAGTATTCCCAGTTGTAATTGTGCGCGACAGATGGCATTTTTTTCATTATCTCCTCAACATCAGAGAGACCCTTTTCATATATTTCCTCTGGTAAATGATTATAAATAACATCAGAAGCAGTTACATTATATCCCTTTGCATTGGCCTCTGCGCAAAATGAACTAACGCCTGAGGCAACGTCAAGAATACTGGTATCCGATTGGGAAATGTCCCTGAGATTAAACATATGATAATACTCATCAAAAACCCGCCCCAATAAAACCACTCTGTTAATATCGAGGTGATTTGTTTTGTCAAGTGACATCAAACTCAGCGATAAGTGGTGCGTGGTCAGAAGGCTTTAGAGTTTTCTTCTTTCTTGGCCATACATCAGCCTCTACAGAGCGCAGGTTTTTAATCATATCCTTTGTAGCTAATACGTAGTCAATTCTAAGTCCCTGGTCTTTCCATATAGCAGCACCGTATGCCCACCATGTGTATTGTCTGGCATCGGGATGCAAATGCCTGAAAGCATCAGTAAGTCCTAAGTCAATAACTCTTTGCAGTGACTCTCTTTCCTCAGGCATGGTAGCAATTGTGTCGTGATACGCTTTGGGGTCATAGACGTCAATATCAGCCATGGTTACATTAAAATCACCGACTATAATTATATTTTCACCCGCCTTAGCAATATGGTCAAGCAAAGACTTGTACCAGTTTAATTTATAGTAATACTTCTCTGCGCCTCTTTCGTCTCCATGCGGGGCATAGACATTTATTAAACTAATGTTACCAATATCAGCTTGTATGACCCTTCTTTGAGCATCCTCACTGTCTGTGGTAAATCCGCGTTTTACGTTGGTAAGCGGCAGCTTTGAGCATATTGCCACACCGTTGTAAGCTTTCTGGCCAAATGTCTCACAGTGAAGAAAGCCGTGTGAGTTAAAAAACTCATGGGGAAATGTCTCATCCACTCCTTTTAACTCCTGAAGGCAAAACACGTCTATGTCGTTTTCACGACGCTTAAGCCACTCTGCAATCAGTTCAAGGCGCTGTTTTATCGAGTTTACATTATATGAACATATTTTCATAATTCAGCCTTATTTATTATAATATAATACTACGCAGGTTGTCCTGCCGCATTACTTAACTATATCATGTACTAATCCAAATCTAAAGTTTTATAATACAACCGTATGGGATGCCTTAAGTTTTCGGTTGTGACAGTCTCCTATAATCAGGGGAAATACATAGAGGAAACCATCGTAAGCGTTCTCAGGCAGGATTACCCTGACTTTGAACATATCATAATTGACGGCGGTTCAACTGATAACACACTCGATATTCTCAGGAGCTATCCCCACCTGATATGGGTATCGGAGCGTGACGAGGGTCAGGCTGATGCCATAAATAAGGGATTTAAGATGGCTACCGGAGATGTCATCGCATGGATAAACTCAGACGATTACCACTACCCCGGAGCATATCATAAGGTAGCCGCTGCGTTTAAGGACAATCCCGAGGCAAGCGTTATATACGGTGATTGTCTGTACTATTTTGAAAACTCCGCAGAACACTACGTTAATATTAACTCCGAGCTTGACTTTGAAAAAATGCTCCGTTACTGGAGCCACAATGTGCCGCCTAATCAGCCCTCCGTGTTTTTTAAACGCGGTTTGCTTGAGGAATTTGGCAACATTGACACATCCTTAAAATACATGATGGACTATGATTTATTCCTCAGGTTTGCTCAAAAGCACAAGTTTTACTATATCCCGGAGACTCTGTCTGTCTATCGCTTTCACAAGGAATCCAAAAGCGGATTTGCCAACTGGAGTGTCTTTTACCCCGAAACCCGTGAAATCTATAAACGATACAAACACCTTTCATCTCAGCACCCTGACAAACCAATTGGTACACTTGCGATTCCTTTTGTTAAAGCTCTGCATGAAGAGTCAGAGTGGCACATGAAATCGCTAAAAAACACAATAACACAAATTTTGACTCAAATAAACCGGGACCTTGAAGTGCTGATTATAACGGATGTCCTCGGTGCTGACGAGGTTTTAGACATATACGATACTCACCTCGATATTGAGGTTATAGAAATTAACAAAATGTCGCAGTTTTTGTTTTATCAGGCAGTTGCACTGCACGCAACCGGATATTTTGTTCATTTTCCATCCATAACTGAACCACTTCATACCGGTTGGTTTAAGGATTCAATTAATGTTCTCTTAGATTACACTGAAAAATTATACTTCTATGATGTGTGGATGAGGGGAAAGACACATCCGGTTATTCCTGAGGGTGAGTTTCCAGGGCCTCAGGTTTCCATAAGAAGGAGTTTTTATGAGTGTTTTAAACCATTTTCTGCCTGTACGGTCACTGATAAGCCTGAGTTCACAGTTGTCATGACCTATGCTGGTAGTTTCCCGCTGCTTCTTCACACCATTTACACTGTAACTGAGCAATGTAAAAATATGGAAATAGAAATTATAGCGGTTTTACCGAAGGGATTAAGCAGCAGAAGCGAATGGTTAAATCATGTGAAAGGTCTCAGAGTTGCCACACTCTCTTCAGATGTTACTTTAAGTGGATTATTATCAACCGAACCGATAAACGGCAAATACGTTGTGTTAGTACACGGGGCATGTGAAATGAAAGCGGGGTTTTTTGATGAAATAAGGGAATCCTTCTTACGAATCAACCGTTGCGGCTTTTTAGGCGTAAGAGTGGTAAATTGTGAGGGGCAGGTAAAAAATATCGGCGCTACTATGTGGGCAAACGGCTATTTTACTAACCATCTGGACTTTGGAGAAAATCCTTATTCCGATAAATGTAATTTTCTCAGGGAAATTGATTTCTATGCTGAGGGATGTTTCGCTGTAACAGGAGATATTTTAAGAGATTATGCACTCAATTACCGTACTTACAAAACTGATTTATATGAAGCCGCAGATTTGTGCTTTTTTGTAAGAAGCCGCGGACTTAAAGTTTTTTATTTACCGGATACTGAAGCCTCCCTGATTGCACCCGATGAAAACTACATCGAAAAACCAAAAACTGACTCACACATAAAGGATGAGTTGTTGTTTAGAGACCGCTGTGCGTTTTTAGAGAGGTGGAAAACGCAGCTTACGAGTAACCACTATACACGTGACTATGAATTTTCAGACAGAACCTATGTTTATGGTAAAACTCAAGGGGTTTTGTTTGTTACCACTATGCCCTCTGCAACTGATACACCAAACAATGGTTTTAACTTGCGTGCATTAACCGCAGAGTTAATGGACAGAGGCGTTAAAGTTTCATTTTATCAAGAGAGCGGAATCTTAAAAAACCAGATTGCAAACTTTTCTGAATTTCCCGGCATTGAGGTTTGCCACGATATATGGGAGTTTGAAGAGTTTATCAGAGTAAACAGGGATCGCTTTGATTTAATATGGCTTAAGGGACGCACAAGTTCGTTTTATAAACTCGGAATCACACGTACGTGCAACTGTAATTCAAACGTATTATGTGAGATTGAAAACAGACAGTGGGATGTTTCACATAGCCGTGGGGTTAGTGAATATGAACGGGAAAAACTCCTTGAGATTTATAATCTCCAGTGTGAGTTTATTTATAAATATGCTGATTACTTAGTGGTTAACTCCAAAGCCGTAAAAGTAGATTCAGCCTCCATGAAAACTTTAGAATACACGGATGTATCAGAACAGAGTTTAAGTGAAATCATAAAAAAAGGTAAAAACTTAAACAGTTGCGTGAACATATCAGCCATGCTTAAAGAAAAAGATGAAATTGTCTCTGTAACGCTTGATGAATTAAGAAAAATCATCCCTAAAGTTGAAGACAGGGAAATATATATATGGGGTGCGGGCACAGCCGGTATTTCCACAAGATTTATGATCAATGAAATTGGTTTTTACGTAAATGGATTTATAGACGGTAATCCTGAAAGATGGGGGACGGAGTTTTATGGACTTTATGTGTACTCCCCTGATTCACTAAAAAACCGGCAGGACAAAAGGCCGTTTGTTGTTGTAGCCTCAATGTATTTTACCGAAATAGGAAAGCAGCTCTCTGGTATGGGATATATGGAAAAGTCAGATTTTGTAAATAATGTTTTCTATTAATAGCAGTCTGTCAAGGAACTCTTAAAAAGATTAATCCGCAAATTGTTTTTATCTGCGTCCATCTGCGCAATCTGCGGATAAAATACTTATTCTGTAACCTTTGTCAGGGAGTTTCTCAAGCGTGCAGCACCGCCACCTCCTCTTCTGTCTCTAAAGAAGTACGTCCGCCTTTCATATCACTAACAATCGTTAACTCATCAGCTGAAAATATCATGTCTATGTCCAGAATTATAATGAATTCCTCATCCTGTTTACCCATGCCCTCGATATACTCGTTGCTTAACTGTGTGCCTATCTTTGGAGGCGGCTCAATTGCAGACTTTTCCAACTCCATAACCTCCTTAACGCTGTCAACCATAGCACCCAGTACTATCTTCTCATCCTCCATGTTAACCTCTACAATCACTACACAGGTGTCCACTGCCTTTTCCGTATAGGACATCCCAAATTTCTGCTTCAAATCTATGACGGGTACAACGCTGCCGCGCAGGTTAATAACTCCCCTCATAAACTCCGGCGTTCTGGGCATTTTAGTAACTGTGGTAAATTCTAACACCTCACGTATTTTCTCAATGTGAATGGCAAAAACCTCGTCATCCAGCTTAAATGTAAGAAATTGTAAAAAATTAGTTTCCTCAGCCATTTAATACCTCCGCTTTGCGCCATCATGGTGTTCTGCCTTTGCTGTACTATTCCAACTTATCATAAATGCTCTGAAAATAGCAAGGAAAATATTTGTATTTTTCTCAGACTTATGGTAATCTGAGCTCATGTGTGGACAGGGGGGAATTTATGTTTAATTTTTGCATAAGTACTGCGTTTACAAAATGTTTTAGGATATTTTTTCTTATAGCTTTGTACTTTTTACTGACAGGTTTTACGTTTCAACAAAATAGAACCACTGTCTTTGATGTATTGCCAACGGACAATGACAGTATTGTTTTTTTTGGTGACAGCATAACACATTTCTGTGAGTGGAGTGAGTTGTTTTCAGATAGAAGGATAAAAAACAGAGGGATCGGGGGAGATACAACAGAAGGACTGCTACAAAGAGTTCATCAGATAGTAGAGATGAAACCCAAAACAGTATTTATCATGATTGGTGTAAATGATGTGTTTAGCGGCTTTAAAACTGAAATTATATTAAGTAATTACAAGAAAATCCTGGACATTCTTTTAAATAAGTCCGGTAAAACAAAAATATACGTACAAAGCACTCTGCCTGTTGTTTCAGATGATATAGCAAAAAGCATAGAAATAAATAATGAAATTATAAAGCTGAATAAAGGGCTAAGCGCAATGGTGTCAAAATTAAATAATCCAAATATAAAATACATAGACTTACACAATGATTTTGTAATGCCCGGTACCGGGGTGCTTAACTTTAAATACACGGTGGATGGCGTACATTTAAGCGGCAGTGGGTATCTGCTTTGGAAATCACTGATAAAAGATTATGTAAAGTGAAAACTGTGGAAACAGGACGCTATCGCCATCAACTTGCAGAGGCAGCGGCTCTTCAGATTGAGCTGTCCAAATCAATTATTTTACAGCCCTTTAAAGGCACGCTCAGGTACATTGCTGGTGTGGATGCGGCATTCATTGATGACACGATAATAGCCGCAGCTTGTTTGTACGAATTCACCTCTGATGAGGAAATCTCTAAAAAACATCTTCAGAAAACAGATGAAAAAACCGTGCTAAGAAATGTGGAATTCCCTTATATTCCCGGTTTTCTGTCATTCAGAGAGGCTCCGGCAATGATTGATGCCCTGAGGGCACTTATAACTCCTCCCGATATTATACTGGTTGATGGCCAGGGGATAGCGCATCCAAGAGGTTTTGGTTTAGCCTCACACATCGGTGTTTTAATGGGGTTACCTACAGTAGGCTCTGCTAAATCCAGACTGATCGGAAACTACATAGAACCAGACACTGTAAAGGGCAGCACTTCAGAGCTGCTTACCGGCACAAAAAAAGTTGGCACTGTGCTAAGAAGCCGTAACAACGTAAAACCACTTTTTATCTCACCTGGCCATCTTGTGGATTTTAACGATTCCGTCAGAATTGTCCTTGATTGTACCACTAACTACAGACTGCCGCAACCGATAAGGTGTGCCCATAATCTGGCTGCTGTAAGAAAGGTTAAAGGTTTGAAAAAGAGTTAGCTTCTATCGAAGAGACTAATCCCAAACACAGCATGTAACTAAACAATAGTTGCATAAATTTTGTTTTTCTGCTACAATAAAAGTGTGGGAAAGATGGAGAAATTGTTACAGAGGTTTTTGTCAAAACCCAGTGACTTTACTTTCGATGAACTTAGTGGGCTTCTAAGAGGTTTAAACTATGAAGTAATAAAGTTAGGCAAAACCTCAGGCTCAAGAGTTGCGTTTGTAAACCGTAACACAGGACATATAATAAGACTACACAAACCGCATCCAAACCCTGAACTTAAACGGTATCAATTAGATGACATTGAAACATTATTACGTAAAATGGGGGTGATAGAATGAAAGACGTATTAACGCACAAAAATTTTGTCGGTTCTGTACGTTTTAGTGCTGCTGATATGACATTTCACGGAAAGCTTGAGGGCATAAGTGACCTGGTAACATTTGAAGGACAAAGTGTCATGGAGCTGACAAAAGCATTTCATGAAGCCGTTGATGACTACGAAAACATTTGCAAAGAAGCAGGCAAAAAACCTGAACGCTCTTATAAGGGCAGTTTTAACGTAAGGATACCTGCAGAGTTACACAGAAAAGCTATTGAGAGGGCAACTATGACAGGAATACCCCTTAATCAACTTGTGCAAAAAGCTCTGGAGGAAAAACTATCTGATGTTTGATAGTAAAAAATTACGTGTACAGATACTTACTACACCGTAACATTTAAAATATATTCGAAATCTTTTTTAGAAAGCACCACTTTATCGCTCACCGTGGCTGGGTCCATGATGGCGTTATATATTTCAGATTTTCGCTTTTTCAGGTGCATTATCTTTTCCTCCACCGTGTGCTGCATGATAAGCCGTGTGATCATAACCTTGTTTTTTTGCCCGATGCGGTGCGCTCTGTCTGATGCCTGATTTTCCACTGCCGGATTCCACCACGGATCCATGTGGAACACATAGGTTGCCCTTGTCAGATTTAAACCCTGTCCGCCGGCTTTTAAACTAAGTAAAAATATGGACGGTGTTTCAGAGTTCTGAAAATCCTCTACAATCTTTTTTCGCTTTATTACAGTTGTTTCACCGTCTAAGCGGAAAAGTTTACAATCATGCTCTTTAAGACGAGCCTCAATTAAATCCAAAAAAGAGGTAAATTGCGAAAAAACAAGACAACTGTGCCCCTCCTCCATGAGCTCTGTTGTCTTATCCACCAAAAACTCTATCTTGGGTGACTTCTCTTTTTGTGCAGGCAGTAGCAGCCGCGAGGACAGACAGACCTGACGTAATCTCAGCAGCGCTGTCAGAGCTATTATCTTTGCCTGCGATTCAGGTTTATTTTCATAAGCTTCGGTCACTGTCTTTTTCACGTTTTCCACAGTCTTATTGTAAAGCGCCTTCTGGCTTTCCGTTAAAGTCAGATACACATCACTTTCCACCTTTGGGGGCAGTTCTTTAAGTATTTTATTTTTAGTACGTCTGAGTACAAACGGGCGTGTGGCTTGTATCAGAGACTCCATAGTGTCGCCTGATATTGTGCCCCTGTATTGTCGATACTGGCCTAAAAGCCCCGGCAGCAGGAGATCCATTATCGAGTAGTACTCTCCGATGTGATTTTCCAGCGGAGTCCCCGTTAGCCCAAGCTTAAAATGTCCATTGAGTTTTCGCACCGCTGCTGTCGTATCGGCATAGATGTTTTTTATCATCTGAGCCTCGTCAAACACTATTATATTAAACTTTAGAGCGCTCAACTTTTCTATATCTTTACGAATAAGCGCATACGATGTCAACACAACATCATAGCCATCAAAGTTGATATCTCTGTCCTTACCTCGGTATAAGTAAAGCTTTAGGTTAGGATAAAAACGCTCCAATTCGCTTTCCCAGTTAAACAGAAGGGTTGGCGGCACCACTACAAGATTAACACATGATGAACTGCCAGTGGCTGTAACCCCCTCTTTTACAGCGGCAAGCAGCGCTATTGCCTGAACCGTCTTACCTAATCCCATATCGTCGGCTAAGCAGGCTCCAAACCTGTGCTCATAGAGAAACGAAAGCCAACTGAAACCATCCTTCTGGTACTGTCGTAGCTTTGCCTTAAGGTTTGCGGGCACCTTTTTGGGCGCTATAGCATCAAAATTTAGCAGTCTGTCTAAAATCTCCTCTTCTTCTTTTGGCAACGTCACTTTTATGTTGGTTTTCCTTAGTGACAACAAATCAAATATCTGCAGCCTTGGTATTGTTACAATCTCTCTTTTTGACTCCTCCTTTAAGAGTTTAGAGAGCTTTGTGAGATTGTTAACCGTTGTTTCATCAAGGAAATGTAAGGCACCCTCGTGTTTGACCACACCACTTAAAGCTTCTTTTAGCATCTGCTTGCTTATCAATGTGCCGTGGTATCTGATTTCCTGCTTTATTTCAAACCAGTCTATCGCTTTTTTGGTTACACTCAGTTCAAAATCCCAGCTTGTGAGTAATACGTCCTGCTTGTTTATTAAAAATTCTACACCTTTTTCACTTAACGCACGTAACAGGGCCGGCACTTTGGATGTGAACTCCTGTTTTTCCACCCACATGCTGCCGGGCTCAGCAATACCCTCAAATATTTTCAAACCAAACAAATCGTACGGAACACTAAACAGGGGCAGCTGACTCCTTACGTCGATGGGCACCACAGACCATTGATTGTTGTTAAAAATCAGTTGCAGGCTTTCAAAATTCATTTCTGTATAACTTTTTAAAAGACTGCGGGCTTCCCTGACATATTTATGTTTTCCAAATGTCTCTTCATTAATCATTTTTTTTATGAGATCGGTTTTCCCTTTTTTAGTTTTTTCGTTAAACAGAACAACAAAAGTGTGGTATATTATATTTCGTTTTTTAAGTGAATTAAGGCCTGCTGGCATATAAATGTAAAAAAATTCAAAGGGATGTCTTGCCGGACCGAAGGTTGTACCCTCAGTAACTCCGGAGGCAGTTAACGAGTATCCTGCCTTGTCCTCATCTGCTGAAATCCTGTATTTGGGCAGAGGAGCGGTTTTTAAATCAACGAACTTACCGTTTATGCTAAACAAGAGAGAATCATACACCAACGTGTCCTGATTAAGCGCTGAAAATCTAAACACGCTGCTTTGAAAAGTTTGTAATGGTATTTGTATAACATTTTCGTTGGCAACGTCTGAGCCATTGAAAATATCTGTACGCTTTTGATGAGGATTCAACCTTTTTTTATCAAAGGTGTTTTTTAATTGTTTCCAGTAGTTGAGTCCTTTTGTATCATAGATTGGCGTTATCTCATTTGTAGCGGTATTTACTATAAAATTGCCCATCACAAGAAGGTTCTTTGCCTCATCAGGGTCTAATGAGCACAGTAACTTAAAAAACACCTTGCTACCGGCATAATCAAACTCAACGTATGTCTTGTAGATACGTTGTTCGTCAAAACTTATTGCAATTACTTTATCATGGTACCTTAAATTGACAGGTACCTTGTAATCTTTTTGCCGCATAATATGGTGAAATGTTTCTAAACTTTTATAATTTATTTGACGAAACATGTCTATCTCATGAGGTGCATCAGTGGGTAAACCATATCTGTGATCATATTTTTGGCCGTTTATCGTAATATATCCGCACGGAAAGTTTCTGTTATATTCAAACTCAACAGCATAAATGTTGGTTTTGTAGGAATACTCCGTGGAGTTCTCTTCAAACAGACGACTATACAGATAGTTTCTTTTTTTGCTGCTAATTTTCGTTTTTAATTTATATAGGTTTGGGTTTAACAAATTTTTAACCGTAACTATTGAGCAAATTATGTGATCACACTTATGACTGGCATGGTTAAAATCGCAACCGCATTTATACTCAAGTACGCCATCTCTTTCATAGATTTTAACCGTGACGGAAGGAAATCCGTGAATGTCCAGAGATAGCTCTGTCCTGTCTCTATTCCATTGAATCTCATTTACTCCGTCATTTTCATACCGCCTGAAGGCATTAAACAACGTTTGCTTAGTAGCTAAAAAGTACACCGAGGATGCGTCTAATTTATCCAAAAGGCTAAGCAGTTTTTCCATTTTGATAACTACCTAATGATGACATTTATTTGCCCCAAAACTGCAATATTATAACATATTAGATATATTTAGTGTTCATCTTTTTCAGGTAAAATGTCTATTTCAGTATATACTAAAGCAGATTTGACGCAATCTTAGTTATTTGCTAACATAAGTTAAGTCACGTGTCTAAAATGAGAAATAAATTTACGCATAACAGGATACAAAGATGATTTGTTTAGTTGAGACATTGCACTACAGATGTTTAAAGTATATCAAAAAAGACATTGGCAACTTCCACATTCTGGTAGGCCCTAATGCGAGCGGGAAATCCACTTTCCTTGACGTTATTTCATTCCTTGGTGATGTTGTCAGAATTGGGCCGGAACATGCCGTAAGTAACAGGACTCCAAATTATAGCGATCTTATTTGGCTTAGAGAGGGTGATTCTTTTGAACTTGCCATCGAAATGAATATTCCTGATAAATACGAAAAGGAAGGTAATTGCAGGTATGAAATTTCAATAGGAAAGATTGAAGAGACAAATGAATTCGGCATTTTAAGCGAAACTCTGTGGTTTAAACCGAAAGACACCGGACATATAGAAAGGACTTTAGAGCTTTTCCCATCTCCGCTCTTATCTCCAAAACAAATAGTTGTTAGTGGACGGAAACCAACATGGAAAAAAATAGTAAATAAAGTAAAAAATGGAAATGATAACTTTTATTCTGAGATTGAAAAAGGGTTTGATCATTCCTTCAAATTAGGACCTCAAAAATCTGCTTTAGGTAATTTACCTGAGGATGAAACCAGGTTTCCTGTAGCTATCTGGTTTAAGAAAATGCTTATGGATGGCATCCAAACCCTGATGCTTAACAGTGAGAAGATGAGAAAGCCAAGCCCGCCTGGAATGCCGAGGCAGTTTCGCACTGACGGCTCAAATTTGCCGTGGGTTATAGAAAGACTCAAAACAGAACATCCCAAAAGATTTGATGAATGGATAGAACACGTTAGAACCGCGCTGCCGGAACTTAAAACTGTTAAAACAGTAATTAGAGAAGACGATAAGCACCGCTATATTGTGGTTGTTTACGAAAATAATCTGGACGCGCCGTCATGGATGGTTTCAGATGGTACACTCAGACTGCTTGCACTAACGATTTTAGCATATCTGCCCGATATTGAAGGAATGCTTTTAATAGAGGAACCGGAAAACGGAATTCATCCCAGGGCTATAGAAACAGTATTTCAATCTTTGTCCTCTGTCTATAATGCTCAGGTGCTTGTCGCTACACATTCACCTGTAATTGTTAATGTTTCAGGAATTAAAGACATCCTGTGTTTTGCCAAAACAGAGGAGGGTGCAGTGGACATCATATCGGGGAAAGACCACCCTAATCTTAAACAATGGAAAGGAGAAACCCCACTTTCCGTACTTTTTGCCTCCGGCGTGTTGGGATGATAAAAGATCTTGTTATTATTGTGGCTGACAAAAATATGGAATATACATTGCAATTAAACCTGAATAACAATGGATGGAAAGACAAGTCAAAAGTGATAGTGCTGGATCCGGAACTTGAAATATGGATATGGAGCGACTCTCCTGAGGTGGCTCAATGTATAAACTGGGAACACAAAGAGCTGAGAGAATGGTTAATTAAACATTATCAAGTAAACAATTCCAATAAACCTATAAGGCCAAAGGAAGCATTTAAAGAAGCTTTAAGAATTAATACCAAGTTGCGCTCAAAAGAGGAGATTGCCACACCCCCTGCGGGGGTTCGCAATGACGGCGTGGGGTCGTACATTAGCATCCCTATCTGTCATTACGAGAAGCGTAGCGACGTCGTAATCTCCTCTTTAAATTATAGTTTAGATTGCAACTCGGTATAAGAAAATACCAAGGTCCTCATCTTTATACAAAAAGTTGGCAGGCAGAGTGGGATTTAAGAGATGTGAAGATTTTGCATTTAAAGATTTTACCTGTACATTGCAACAGTGGTTTTCTTAGTTTCCCAAAACCTGAAATATTTCTTCAGCAGAGTTATCAGCCACACCTGGCTCCGACAGGACTATGGCCTTAGCATTTACAGAAGCTTTAATTGAATCTATGAGCTCCTGAGTAATCGTATCATTACCGTCAACAAAGACAACCACATCAAAGGGAAATTCCTTATGAAAAGGTATAAGCTTGTCGGCAGCCCCAACATCCGCCCTTAACCCGCTCTCTTCTATAATCTTTTTAGATGGCTCATCAAAAGTTAAAAATCTTACCCCTACTCCGTATCTGTTCACTAAAATACCGGCTGTCTCAACTGCCCTTCTCACATGACCATATCCATTAAGCGGCTTCTCAGAGACAAAAAAGACAACCCTGTGCGTTATATCCTCAAGGGTTTTCCGGTAAACGTGTTTATTGAGGTCAGTAATCTCAGGGTTTTTAATAAGGACGGCTATCGCATTTTTTAAATTAAACTCTACTCCTGTCGTTTGCAAAATATCATAAAGCCTGTTTATAAATTTTAGGTCATCCGGCGTGTCAATCGATATGCGGTGGTTTACGCTATAGAAAATATCAGCGTCTTTAACATATACATTTTTTATGTGGGAAAATTTGTCAGGATAGACGTTTCTTAAAAAAACCGGAAACTGATGCTCTCTTAAGGCGGCAGTGTCTGAGTACTTATCGGCAAGTTCCCATAGAGTCCGTCTTGACACAATTATCCCCTCATGTATAGGGAAACGGCCGTTAATATCGGAAAATAAGACGTTATCGGCCTCAGAATTTTCCTTAAGCGTTCTAACCATCTGATCAATCGTCTCGCTGCTCAGAAGCGGGCAGTCACCGCTTGCCAATACACATATCTCAGCGCTATGCTTAACAGCGGCAACGGTCAACCGCCCTACAACATCATCAGGATTGCCGTCATAGATAAAAAGCGATACATCCTCTGAACCGGTAATCTCTTTCAGTTGCTCATTCTGTTTTTCTGAGGTCGTGCAAATTACTATTTCATCAAGTTCTTGAGCCGCTTTAAGTCTCAGTATTACCCATGAAAGGAGAGTTTTACCACCTATAAACTTAAGATGCTTTTCAGGCAGTCGGCTTGAGCTTAGCCTGACTGGAACAAAAGCAGCCGTTTTTTGTTTAGTTGCTATCACTTAAACTAAATTCCTTCAAACGTTTCCAACACTTTTTCAATGACCACCTGAACATCAGAGTCAGTCATTGCAGGGTACATGGGAATAGAGATTTCCCTGCTATAAAAATCCTCGGCACTCTCTATGCTTTTATATTGAAGTGCGCTGTAGTATGGATGCCTATAGACCGGAATGTAATGGCATTGAACACCAAGTCCGCATTCTTTTAATTTATTAAATATATCAAGTTTCCTTTGAACATATTCATCCTTAAGCCTTATATGGTAGAGATGATATGAGGATTTTGCGTAATCCCTTTCCGGTGGCAAATAAAAATACTGGTTACCGGCAAAAGCGCTGTTATAGGTCTTAGCAATGGAGCGTCTCCGCTCTATAAAAGCATCCAGCTTTCTAAGCTGAGATACGCCAAGAGCGGCCTGTATATCAGTCATTCGATAGTTAAGCCCAGGCGTTTGCATTTCGTAGTACCAGAGAGCAGGTTCAGGATTAACAAAATCACAGGCATGTTTAGTTATACCATGATTACCGAATAATTTTAGTTTCTTATAGTATGACAAGTCATTTGTGGTAACAGCACCGCCCTCACCTGTGGTAATGGCCTTAACCGGATGAAAACTAAAAGCGCACATGTGCGAGTGATTAAGCGCTCCCACCTTTTGCCAATTTGTTCCAACCCTGTCTTTATACAGAGTGCCAAGGGCATGGCAGGCATCCTCAACTATGACAATAGGGCCACCCTTAACCACATCAAAAAGAGCCTCAGAGTCAACCGGATGCCCTGCAAAATGCACAGGCACTATCAGTTTCGTCTTAGGCGTGATATGGCCATAAAGCTTTGTCACATCCAAATTTCCGGTATCCGGCTCAACCGGAGCAAACACAACATTTGCACCGGTTAAAACGCCAGCCGTAGCCGTAGCAGAAAACGTAACAGGACTTGTTATAAACTCATCCCCGGCACTTAACCCTGCGGCAAAGTATGCGGCATGAAGGGCTGATGTGCCTGAGTTAAAAACCACTGCGTATTTAGCTCCGCAGTAAGCAGACAGTGCCTCTTCAAATTCTGTAACACGAGGGCCCTGAGTGATAAAATCACTCCTCAGGGTTTCCAGCACTGCCTCTATATCATCGTCTTCTATTAACTGCCTGCCGTAAGGGATGAAAGCAGTCATAAACTATTGTTTTTGATCAAACCGTCAATATAGGCTCGCATCTGCTCAATGGTAAGCCATGCGTCATTTGTGTCGCTTCTGTAGGTGAAATCCTCTTTCAGCCTTTTAAATCCCCTGTATTTAGCTGTAGCCTTAGACTCGAAGTGCATGTGCGGGACAATGACAAACATATCTTTGCCGCGGGGGCGGTACTCTATAGTGGTGCGCGCTTCGTCTTCAGATATCAGGGTTTCGTGGATTTTTTCACCCGGCCTAACCCCCGAAAACTTAAACTTGCAGTCACCGCAAACAGCTCTTGCCAAATCGGTAATCTTCATGCTTGGAATTTTAGGGACAAACACCTCACCACCAGCCGATTCCTCAAGTGCATCCAAAACCAGCTCTACCGACTCCTCCATTGTTATCCAAAACCTCGTCATACGTTCATCAGTTATGGGTAAGTCTTTAATTCCGGATTGAATGAGTTTATGAAAAAGAGGCACAACACTCCCCCTGCTTCCCACCACGTTACCGTACCGGACTATGGAAAACTTTGTGTCTTTGCCTCCAACATATGCCCCTGCTGCCACAAAAATCTTTTCCATCGCAAGCTTAGTGGCGCCGTAGAGATTTAACGGACTTACCGCCTTATCGGTTGACAACGCTATGACTTTCTTTACCCCGTTATCAATAGCAGCATCAACAATATTTTCAGCCCCTATTATGTTTGTCTTAACCACCTCAAGCGGATTATACTCGGCGGCTAAAACGTGTTTCATAGCAGCGGCATGTATTACATAATCAACGCCGTTAAATGCCCTGTACAGTCTCTCCCGGTCTCTGATATCACCTATAAAATATCTTATCGGATACTGTGGAGTTTTGAATTGTGCGGACATTTCATACTGCTTAAACTCATCCCTGCTGAATATTATTAGTTTTTTTACTTTAAATTTTTTTAATATAAATTTTGCTAATTCCTTACCAAAGGAACCTGTTCCGCCCGTTACTAATATTGTCTTTCCGTCAAACATTTACACCATTCCCGCTTTTTGATACAATTTTACAACATTAACAGCAAAAAAAGCTCATTTTTTTTGCCGGTAAGGTTATAGTCCATCCATTTTTATAGCCTCATGGATAGCCTCCCTGAATTCAGAAGCCGACTGAAACCTTTTATGCTCGTCTTTTGAGACGGATTTGTCAACCACTGCAGCTAAGGCATCGGGCAGGTTTTTGTTACGCTCCAATATGGGAATCGGTGCATCCTCTAAAACCATGTCAAGCGGATGCCTCCATTTTTTCCCTGAACGGCTGGATTCAGGCGGATACTTTACAGTATATTTGGCAGTCAGCATGTAGTACAGACTTACGCCAACAGAGTAAATATCCGCCGGCGGTTTTACAAACTTATAATTTGTAATCTGCTCCGGTGACAAAAACATCAAAGAGCCGCCAAAAGTCCCCGTTTGGGTAAAATCATACAGGGAGTTCCCAGCCTCCTCATAAGACTTTGCAAGTCCATAGTCTGTTATCTTTATCGTTAACCCTGTATCGGTGTGGGTTTTATTTAAAAGAAAATTTGAAGGTTTCAGATCTCTGTGAACGTATCCGTTTAAATGGATGAACTCAAGGCCTTTTAAAACCTGTATTATGATTTTGCAGGCATACTCAGGAGTCAGCGGACCCTTAAGCGTTGTCTTTATGAGTTTACCCAAATCCCCTCCCGGCATAAACTCGCTCACTAAAAAGGGCATGTTTCCAGCCTCTCCCCTGTCCAGATATCTTATCAGATTTGGATGATTCAACAGGGACTGGATTTCCATCTCCCGTGCAAAGAGTTTCAGGCCGGAGGAGTTTTTCTTGCCGTCAATGTTGACCCTCTTAAGCGCATACACACGCCGTGTGCCGACATCAACTACCTTATACACTGTCCCCATTGCACCGCGGCCTATTATGCCTAACACTGCATAGGCATCTCCAGCGTCAAACACAGGGGACTTAGTGTGCCACTTAAACTCACACTTACTGCACAGATAAATACTGTCTTCAAACTCTGCCGCTCTGCCGTCAGAGTTTGCTGCCTCTGTCATATCACAGCCACAGCTTACACAAGTGTGTTGTTTGAGCAAGCCGCTGTGTTTTCTGATTGTTGCCAGCTCCTTGTTTTTAGCTCTGCACGCTTTACACGTATATGCCATAAACTCCCGTTCGCTCTGAGCAACATTATCATCCACCTCGTTATCCACATTTTCCTTACACACGCTGCAATAAACGTAGTGGTACTTCTGTGTGTCATCATGATCAATGCGAACCTTGATTTTTGTATTGCCTATTGTGATTTCATCATCGTCGTGAAGTTCTGCTCTGTCTATCCGCTTATCATTTACAAGTGTGCCGTTAGTGCTGTTTATATCGGTTATATAGCAAACATTACGCCTTATCTCTAAAATGAAATGAGTTCTTGATATGAAAAGATCATCTTTTTTGTTAAGCCGCAGGTGCGCCTTCTTTGATCTGCCAACTAAAAAAGTGTCCGATTCGGTAAACATGAATCTCTCTCCGGTGTTCGGGCCGGCTATAACATCAAGAGTTACTTTCATCGTCCCCTTTTGCTCTTAGTGATTGCAGTACGATAAGACTCTCAGGCGTTTAACCACGCAACAGCGCCGTCATAGTCGTTATGGAATACCTTGTGGTGTTTTGAAAGCACAAAGGCAATGGATGCCTTAAGTGCTGTGGCTGCCCCTGGGACCACTGTAGCGCTCTTTACCACTTTACTTTTAATACGGGCATCAAAGCTCTTCATCTGAAGAGCCAGCTTCATAGGCGGTTTTGACATTTTTAACGTATCGTATAGTATTTTATTTGCCTCTGTGCTGTTTAACAACTCCTCAATCTGAGCTGCAGAGTCATTTACAAGCGTGCTGTCCATCTCTCCCTCGTAGTGTGCTATTATCACAGAGCCTTTAACTTCTATCTCAAACTTACCACTCATAGTACTGACCTCCATTAATCTGTTTCAGGTTTATTTGCAGTCGTTTTTTCACTTTTCTTACCCTTTATTTTTTCCACTGTGGATTGATCGGCATTTAGAAGTAATATGCTTATCCTTCGGTTTCTGGGGTCAGAGGGGTTGTCAGCTATAAGCGGCTGAGTTGCTGCATAGCCTGAGACCCTTCCCAAATCATTTGGATCTATATTGTTTCTTTCAAGCTCCCTGCGTGCCGCCGATGCTCTGTCTGTGGAAAGTTCCCAGTTTGTGTATTTATTGCCGGAGTATGCTGTCGAATCGGTGTGTCCCTCTATTGATATTTTCAGGTCTTTAAAACCTCTTATTTCGTCTGACACAACTTTTAAAACAGCCTTTGCCTCCGGCCCTAACTCTGCGCTGCCTACGGTAAACATGGGTCTTCCTAACTTATCCACAATGTTTACCCGTACACCGCCCTCTATTACATCAACCATCACTTGATCTTTAACACCACTTAGTTTAGTTCCTATATCTTTTTTAAGCTTTTCAGTAAATTCCTCTTTGTTTAACTGGTTGAAACTTTCACTATTTTTTTGCTTTTCTTGCTCAGACGTATTAACAATCTCAGTGTCGAGTATATCCTTACCCTTACCCATAAAGCCTAAGCCAGCAGCCTCCATAATCCCAACAGTTTTAAAATAGGTAGCTAATTTCATTTTTTTTTCAGGAGCCACCATGGAAATAAGCCACATGAGCAGAAAAAACGCCATCATAGCTGTAACAAAGTCCGCATAGGCAACTTTCCACGAGCCGCCGTGAGCAGCAGCGTGGCCACCCTTTTTTACCTTTTTAATTATTATAGTCTGTCCTTTCATTTCCGTATCGCCTCCTCAAGTTCTGCAAAAGACGGTCTTTCAGAGTTAGGAATAGCACGCCTGCCTGACTCAACAGCTATTTGAGGTGCTGCTCCTCCCACAAAAGCTACCAGAGAGGCCTTTATTACCTGGAAATAAACCTCACCCTCTTTTGCCTTTAGCTCCAGATTTGTTGATACCGGACCAAAAAAACCATACGCCATCAATATGCCAAGAAATGTTCCCACAAGCGCTGAACCAATACTGTGCCCAAGCACTTCAGGCGGTTCGTTGATTTTACCCATTGTCACAACAACCCCCAAAACTGCAGCAACTATACCAAACCCAGGCATCGAATCACCCACTTTGCTTATACTCTGAGAGGGCAGGAGCGCCTCATGTGCATTAGCTTCAATGTCTATTTCAAGCAAATCAGAAAGCTCATGCGGCGGCATGTTGGTTGTGATTATTACTTTAAGGTTATCACAGATAAATCCCATAGCTTTTTTATTTTCCAAAACACTTTTATATTTTGTAAATATAGCGCTCTTACTCGGATCCTCTACATCCTGTTCGATAGATATTAACCCCTCTTTTCTGACCTTTGAAAACACAATGAAAAGCAAGGACAATAACTCCAGATATTCATGTTTTTCGGCGCCGCCTTTGCCAAAAACCGTAGATATGCTTCCTATAATAAGCTTAATGACAGCCGGAGGACTGGACACCACTAAAGAACCGATAGCGCAACCGCCAAGTATAACAAATTCCGGTATATTGACAAGCATTGCAACATTGCCATGCTCCATAAGATAGCCGCTCAGTATAGCGCCTAAAGTTATAACCATTCCAACGATAACGAGCATAAATTTGTTAGGGTTTAAGCCCCCTCTGCGTTCTCAACACCTCTCGCTGCCTTTTAAGGGTGTATTGGATGATTTCGTCCCTTACCCCCTCCTCAATGTTTGTGAAACTTATGGCCGTATCATACTGCGCACCCATGACCTTTTCAGAAAGCACTACAACGCCAATAACAGTCACTCCAATTGGCGGCGACGAGGGTAAGAGCATTTTCACCGACACATTTTCATGAAGCTCATATTTTTCATCAAGTAATAACCGTATTCCTGAGCCGCTTATACTCACTGCCCTCTCAGGCGCTTTCATTAATCCCTCATGCTCTAAAAACAATCTGTCCAGTATCAGGCCGATTTTCATATTTATATCCACAAGCATTTTCCACAGCACCGGACTGATATTTTCATCAGGCACATCAACACTGTATGTTCGCATATCTGATAACTCCAGGCCGTACTCTGATATAATCTTAGACTTTCTCTCAAACGGATTCCCGGTTATCTTTGTAATAACCACCGGAAAGGTATCATCTACTCTGAAATAATCCCGCTTTTCACTGCCCTGAATCCGTAAAACAGCGATATTGTCCTTTATGGCGGCAACCTCCGTGTAGTAGTCCATTGTTTCTGATGCAACAACAAGACTCATTCCAACACGTAAGTTAGCAGTGCCCTCTTTAATATTTAAAAACATCATGTTGTCACGGAGCTCCTCTACAGAGGCAACGTACTGCTCCGGTTTAGGCATCAGCTTACAAATTACATTTTCACCTTTTGCTATGGACATCTGTTGCGGCTCCATCTACCAAGTAACATTCTATCGTCTAACTTTGTTGGCATCGTCAAAAGCTCCTCAACGTACGAAAAGTACGCCTACGTCGCTTTCTCCTTGCCGCCTCGTTATACTTCTGACTGCTACTTGGTATAATTATCACAGAAAAGCAGATTCCTCCTGTTAGTAATACAAGCTCCTTGGCTAATTTAGCAGAAAACGGCACAGCGTGTCAACCGGCATCATCCGGCTGTTTAAAACACCTGCGGGTAGAGGTGATAACTAAAAAAATTGTCTTAATTCCCCTTGTGCGTTTAGTGGGAACTGTTTATTGATTTAATGGCATACGACTCCGACACGGGAGTGTTTGTAATCTTTATCTCCTGCCAGGCGCTTTTTAATGTCCTCATGAGGTCTTGTACATGATAAACCTTATCAATGGAGTTATTGGCATTAGCACGTGTAAGTTCTACTATCATGTATGTATAAAGGTCTTGCAAATGCAGGGCTACCTCGCCACCTGCCTCTACATTTAAAGAGGAAAGAAGCTCTTCTAAGATCATGCGCGTTTTATTTATATAATTAATTTTCGCAATTTTATCCTTTTTTTCAATGCCGACTGCCGCCTTTGATAAAAAACTTATAGCTCCGTCGTAGAGCTTGATTATGAGGTCAAGGGGAGATAAGCTACCAATGTCTATGCTTCTATAGGCATTGTGAGCATATGAGATGTTTTGCATTTACAATCCTCCTGTGATTTAACAATAATTACGCTGTATTACTTGCCTGTACTCGAACTTGTCCCGGATGTCATGCCGGTTATAGCACTTCCTTGAGATTGCAGTTGACCAATAGTTTGCTCCATGGCCGCAAATTTCTTAACATACGCAGCCCGCTTCTGATCCAAAATTTCCTGCATTGAGCTTTGTTTATTAGTAAATTGGCTTACCTCTGTATTAAGATTACTATCCACGGATGTAATAGTGTTAGTGAGAAAGTTCGTTATCGTGGTTGAAAAAGAGCTGGAAAAAGAATTTACAGCATTATAAAAAGCACGCATGTTCTTTTGGGTTGCTGTATCCATCTTTGAGGTGTCAATGGTTAACGTGCCGTCCTTATTGTGCATGATGCCATACAAGGCAATTGAATTATTTTGGTCACGTGATGTGGTAAAAGCTGTCCTGACAGAGTTCATTAATGAGGAGAGCGTTCCGTCATACTGAAGCGGTTGTCCGGCTGCTGTAAGTTGCTGTAATGTAGCAAGAGCCGTATTATAGGCATTTACAAAGTTTGTCATATTTGTTGAACTTGATATAGCGTTGGCATCAACAGAAATGGTAACAGCTCTGTTAGATGTGGTGTTAAGCAGATCAAAAGATAGTCCGCTGATAACGTTAGATACTTTGTTTGTGGGACTTGTCAATGTTAAACCGTCCACTGAAAACTTAGCATCCTGGCGGTATTGAAGTAAAGTCATGCCACCTCCGTCAGTTGGGTTAGGATTTGCCGGGTCAAAACTAAAAGCATTCAAGGAGTTTCCATTTCCTCCGGCATCTGAAACAGACACAGACAACGGAGCAGAGGATGTGCCCCCTACTGAGCTAAGCATTAAACGGTAACCGGAGCCATCATTGATTATCGTGGCGCTGACATCGGTAGCTGCAGAGTTTATGGCATCCCTGATACCGGAAAGTGTCTTATTTGAGGTACTTATGTTTATTGTGGTGCTGTGGCTGCCATTAGAGACAGTAATCGTGCCGGAATTATAAACCGCCGAGGTTGATGTTGCAGCCTGCGAATACATCTTCTCTGACTGAGCCAGCTGAGAAACCTTTACACTATATTGCCCTGTGTTCACAGAGGAATCTGATGTGACTCTTACAGAGCCAGTATCAGATGACGAGGAGGTATATGTGTTAAGGTTGTTGGACTGAATATTTGTCAGGGCTGTTTTAAGAGAAGTCAAGTTGGACGCTATCTGCCCAAATGAACTTATCTTCGCCTGGTCTTTCTGTATTTGCGTGGTAAGCTTATTATAAGGTTGTTGTTCTACTGACATAAGGGCGTCAATGATTTGTCCGGTGTTTAACCCTGAATATGGTCCGACTGATGTTGTTATCGCACCACTTGACGACGTTGAGCTTCCAGGTGTCGTCGTTGACACCGCAGGTGTTGATGTAACTGAAGGAATTGTTAAATCGGCCATATCATGTCTCCTTATGGAACAAACTCTTTGCGGTATGCTCCAGCTGTTGTGCCATTTTCACATAATCCTCAGCAGGTATTTGTTTAATAACTTTACCCTCAGAATCTAAAATTCTGATTACAACTTTTTTATTATCATCAACGGCAAAAACCGCCTTACTATCCTTTGAGTCGGCAGGCTTTTCTGACTGTGCTTTTTCTGAAACACTATTCTGATTACCGTTACCTGCACTATGCTGTCCGGTGTGCTGGTCCTGTCCGCTTACGGCAGCATCAGTATGCTGTGACTGTTTTGCCCAATCCTGGGAATATGTACTCAGAGGTCCTAAGTTAATATCCATGTCCTATCCCTCCTCTATTGTGCCAGCCAGTGCCCTGTTCATACCACGCTGCACATTCAAATACGTTATCATCGTGTCAATTATTAAATCCATAGCTTACCTCCCTGTAAATTCAATGAGTCTAAAGTTAAAATAACAGCATCCAGCTATTATTTTATAATCTGCCATACCCTCCGGCACTTTCCCATCATCTCCACATCCAGCCTCTCTCATACATCCCCTCTGCCAACATATTACATTTAATCACTAATAAAGCTCTCAGCTTTCACTTTCCTTATCGGCAGTATCAATTAAAACTTTAGTCTTTTTATTAATAAAAAAATTAAAATCCGGCAGCAGCCTTGTCATTTATTACAGTCCTTACGATATCCGGAATAGATGTTAACGCCTTTTTTTGCGCATAATATTTTAAAATGGCACTCTTTAGAAGTTCTTTATTTTCTATAAATACGGCATTGGGGTCGGCAAGTTTTTTATCAACAAGCGGATTATACACAATGGCTAACTTTCCATACCCTGCGGCAAATCCCAGTGTGGTAAGGTATGCAGGGGATATTATCACATCTGAAAGCATAAGCAAAGAGCCCTTAGAGTCTGGCTCCATTAAGAAAACCCTGCCCTTTAGTTTTTTTATTTTTGGCATAAAGTAGCTGTTTATGACGTCATCCTCGGTAAGTTCTCTTATAACAAATTTTCGTTTAAGAAAAAACACCGTTTTAGGTATATCAAGCTCATTGAGAACATCCAACGCTTCTGAGACACAAAATCTTAGCCGTGGATGGTTTATAAGCATAATAGAGAGCTCCTGCTTGGGGATATGTAAGCCGGGATTAAGCAAAGAATCCAGATACTTATCCTCAATGGTGCTGAAAAAATATCCCTCATGGCCGTAAGTAACCACAAATGCCTTGTTTAGGTCAAAAGCAAACTCTTTGAGCATCTCTTTTTCCCAGTCATGCTTTAAAATTATATAATCCATTGCACAGTAGTATATGGGAGGGGTCTGAACCACAGGATACAGTTGAATACCGATTAATGGGATTTTATTTTCCTTGGCGTAGAAGCATATAGTGGAGTAGAATATGTCAGCGTCGGGCAGGGGTGGAATCTCGTTAGAGGGAATGGGGAAAATGACGGCATCGTAAGTGGAGAAATCTGTCTCAGGATATGTAAAGTTAGCAATATGGCCGCGAAAATCATCAAAAGCTGTAAGCTTATAGAATTTAAGGTCGGTCTCTGGCAGGTAAATATCGTAAGTTAACTTAATAAACGTATTAACCAGCGACGTAATGTGGTGGTAGTGCGTGGGCTCAGACTCAATGCGAACTGTTCTTACCTCTTTCATTTCCTTAAAAAGCCCGTTAGAAAACTCAGCTACGGACTCGCTGTATGTCATAACGTCAACTGATATGCCCTCAAGAGCGAGAGATTTGGCAATGTGTAAAAGCCTGCCGCTTGTGGCCTGTAGTTCGGTCTCCCCTACTGGTAACAGCACTTTAGGAGCAGCCATGATTAGTTGCTTTTAAAATCCATTGCACGCATGATGTCATAAGCTTTAGAGACGTTTTCGCCGGTAGAGAACTCCTTGACCTTTTCTATAGTGTTGTTGAGCACGTTTAAGATCATGGCATGGTTTTGGGTGTTATTGTAGGCAAGGGGCAGATAGACGGTAAACACTTCATTGATAGCATCAGTGTTGACAAAATCATAGCCATAAGCGTCCCTGTCCGGTAAATCTATGGAAATCAGATAGGCTATAATGGAGCTAAGCATATCGCCATATCTGTGCTGGAGCTTGGCAAGAAAGATATCGAGAAAGAGGAAATCGGCATAGAACTTCTTAGTCTTAATGCCCTCTTTAATATAGTAGTAGGCAATTCTCTCATCGGTGTCTTCTATGGCAAATCTGGCGCAGAAAAACAGGATTTTTAAATACGCGAGATTCTCGGGCAGCTTTTCATCCTCCGGCACCTGCGACAGTGCCCGCTTCATGGTGGAGACGGCGTCTTTCCTCTGGTCATTTTTTAAATACGACAGGGCTGTCTCCAGATTTGCCTCGTAACTTTTCTGCACCATCTATTTCACACTCCTTCTATTGACATAGCACACAATCATTCAAATTTTCATTTAAAGCAGTTCTCTCACCTTAATTTATTATACCAGTAATCATACCATATTTAAAAGTATTGGAGTTTCTAATGAACTAATACCAAGTAGAGACCGTTGCAAAAATATTATAACACCAAAGTTGAGTTCAAAAATATAACAAAATGTTATAGAAAAAGGATGAGATTGCCACACCCCCTGCGGGGGTTCGCAATGACGGCGTGGGCTGTGCGTG